>CACZOT010000042.1 GCA_902782795.1 uncultured Eubacteriales bacterium
CGCTCAGGGCGATGATGACGATCAGGATGGCCGCCGCGAACTTCTTCATAAAACCTGCCTCCTTTTATTCTCCCACTGCCTGTATTGTGTCATTTCGCGCCGGGGCTGTCAAGGGCCTTTTCCCTTTCCCCCTTGCAGGGAGTATTGTAGATCAAAACGCGCTGACCAGCAAGGGGTCCCGGGCCGTTTTTGTCTACTTTTCATGTTTTTGCGGCGTTCGCTGCTAACTTATTTGTCTTGCCCGCTCACCCGCACGCGCGGCCATTTGGCGCGTTTGCCTGTTGAAAAGCAGGCGCGCGGCTGATATAATAAGAATAGGTGCCTATGTCGGTGACGACTGCACATATATCGAAAGGGGATATACTGCCATGAAAGCCATCATCAACGGCCGGATCATCATGCCCGACAAGGTTGTCGAGGGAAAAGCGCTTCTGTTTGACAAGAAGATCGCCGGGATCTGCGACCAGGAGGCCGTGCTCGGCGACGAGAGCATCGTCAAGATCGACGCCAAGGGGAATTACGTGGCGCCCGGTCTCGTTGATATGCACATCCATGGGTACCTGGGCGAGGACGCCTCCGACGGCAGCGCCGACGGCATCCGCAAGATGGGCGAAGGCGTCGTGAAGAACGGCGTCACCAGCTGGCTGCCCACCACCATGACCGTGGCTATGGAACAGCTCGAGAAGGTCTTCGTCATGATGCGCGAGCTGCGCGCCGAGAGCGAGCAGCCCGAGTACAAGGGCGCGCAGATCCTCGGCGTGAACGCCGAAGGCCCGTTCATCAACCCCTCCAAGAAGGGCGCGCAGGCCGGCGAGCACATCAAGCCCGCGGACGCGAAGTTCATCAAGAAATACCAGGATATCATCCGCGTGTTCACCATCGCGCCGGAGATGCCCGGCTCCCTGGAGTGCATCGAAGAGATCCGCCGCGACACCAAGGTCCAGATCTCCATGGGCCACACCGGCGCCACCTTTGAGGAAGCCGTTGCCGGCATCAAGGCGGGCGTGGGCCACACCACCCACCTCTTCAACGCCATGACCGCCCTGGCCCACCGCGCCCCGGGCGTCGTGACCGCCGCGCTCACCTACCCCGTCACCTGCGAGCTCATCGCCGACACGTTCCACGTGAACGCCGGCCTGTTCCAGCTCCTGGGCAACCTCAAGCCCGACAAGCTCTGCCTGATCACAGACTGCACGCGCGCGGGCGGCCTCGCCGACGGCGAGTACACCCTCGGCGGCCAGCCCATCTTCGTCAAGGGCATCGAGTGCCGCCTGGCGGATGGCACCATCGCCGGCTCCGTCCTCAAGCTCAACGACGCCGTGCGCAACTTCAAGGAGCATACGGACCTGCCCATCTGGCAGATCGTCAACATGGCCAGCCTGAACCCCGCCCGCACCATCGGCGCGGACGCCGAGAAGGGCTCCCTCTGCCCGGGCAAGGACGCCGATATCATCATCGCCGACGAGGATTTCCGCATCCAGGCCACCTACATCGGCGGCAATTGCAAGTACACCGCCTGATCCCATCCCATCGCATTGAGAAAAGGAGGACTTCACCATGCAGATCCCTTCCCTGAAGGTCCCCGCCGTGTATGATCCCGCCTTCCAGCCCATGGAGCTCGTCCTGCGCGCCTATGAAAAGGCCGTGGCCGCTGCCGAGCATCAGGAGATCGTGGTCGCGGTCGTCCGCAACCAGGGCTACACCTCCACCATGCGCCTCTCCATCTTCAAGGACGGCACGAACGATGAGGAGAACTGCGCCGTGCTGGACCGCGTCATCAAGACGCTTCTGTGGGCCCGCGGCGGCTACAAGATCGTCGTGTGCGGCTCCAAGCCCGTGTACGAGTACATCAAGGCCGCCTATGATTTCGGCGGCTCGCGCGATTTCGACCGCGGGTTCATGGCCCGTGTGTTCGAGCGCCCCTTCGAGGTCGAGTACGTCGCGAACGTCGCCGACGCCCCCAAGGATTATGAGAGCTCCTCCTCCGTGGGCCGCCACCTGGAGGGCTGCCGCATCGGCTTCGACGCCGGCGGGTCCGACCGCAAGGTCTCCGCGGTGATCGACGGAGAGACGGTTTATTCCGAAGAGGTCATCTGGTTCCCGAAGACCGCCGAGGATCCGAACTACCAGTACCAGGGCATCCTCGAATCCATGAAGACGGCCGCCAGCCACATGCCGCGCGTGGACGCCATCGGCGTCAGCTCCGCGGGCGTGTACATCGACAACCGCATCATGGTCGCCTCCCTGTTCCTGAAGGTCTCCGACGAGGACTTCGAGAAGCGCGTCAAGACCATGTATCTGGACGTGGCCAAGGAGCTGGGCGAGAACATCCCCATCGAAGTGGCCAACGACGGCGACGTCACCGCGCTCGCCGGCGCCATGGACCTGGGCGACAACGCCGTGCTCGGCATTGCCATGGGCACCAGCGAGGCGGGCGGCTATGTGGACGCCACCGGCAATATCACCGGCTGGCTCAACGAGCTCGCCTTCGTGCCGGTCGATTTCAACAAGGACGCCGCCGTGGACGAGTGGTCCGGCGATTACGGCTGCGGCGTGAAGTACTTCTCCCAGGACGGCGTGCTCAAGCTCGTCCCGGCCGCGGGCCTGCCGGTCGACACCAGCCTCTCCCTGGCCGAGCAGCTCAAGGTCGTGCAGAAGTTCATGGCCGACGGCGACAAGCGCGCCCCCGGCATCTACGAGACCATCGGCGCCTATTTCGGCTACTCCATCGCCTACTACGCCCGCTTCTACGATATTCGCCACGTGCTCATCATGGGCCGCGTGACCAGCGGCGAGGGCGGCAAGACCCTGCTCGCC
>CACZOT010000043.1 GCA_902782795.1 uncultured Eubacteriales bacterium
CCTTCTTCCGCCTCGAAAGGAGCGAGGACGCCTTCTGGCCGCAGTTCGACCGCACGGAGCGCCTGCTTCTTCTCCGGCGCAAATGACAAACGCCGCCGCCCGCTTCTGATCGCGGGCGGCGGCGTTTGCTTATCGGTAGACCCATTTTTCCAGGACGCGGCGGAGACCGTCGGAAAGGCCGCTGCGTTCCACGTCCGACGCTGCGGCGACGGGCACAGTCGCGATCACGCGGCCGTCCCGAACGACATCGACGCTGCCGACCGTCTCCCCCTCCCGCACGGGAGCGGCAAGGCTTTCCGGCAGGTTGGCGCGCAAATCCACTGCGCTTTCCTCGCCCTTTCGCATCAGGAGAGAGAGGCCGTTCTCCAGGCGCAGGCGGACGATGTCCTCAGCGCCGCCGGTCACGGGCAGGCTTTCCCGAAGGAGCGTTCCCTTTTCGGCGACGGGATAGACGCGATAATTGGCGAAACCATGGTCCAGCGCCTGCGCGGCGGTGCTGAAGCGGACTTTGCCGCTGGAGCTTCCCAGGATCACCGCGACAAGCCGCATGTTCTGCCTCTTGGCCGTGGCCGCGATGCAGTAGCCCGCTTCGCTGGTGGAACCGGTCTTGCCGCCGTCGCAGCCGTCGTAGAGGCGGATGAGGCGGTTGGTGTTGGTCAGCATGGTGACACGGCCGTCCGGGTGCTGAAGCTCGTCCAGCCAGATCTCGCTGTAATCGAAATACCCCGGGTGGCGAAAGAGCTCAGCCGCCATGCGCGCCACATCCCGCGCGGTGGAATACTGCCCTTCCGCTGGGAGGCCGGTGCAGTTGACGAAGCGTGTATCCCGCATGCCCAGCTGCGCGGCGCGCTCGTTCATCCGGGCGACGGCCAGCTGCACGGAGCCGTACATATGCTCGCCCAGGGCCACGGCGGCGTCATTGGCGCTGGCGACGATGGCGCACATGACCAGCGTGGAAAAGGGCTGCTGCTCCCCCACGTCCAACAGGACCTGGGAACCGCCCATACCAGCCGCGGTCGCGGAAACGGTGACCATCTCCTCCGGCGAGACGCGGCCGCTTTCCATGGCTTCGAAGGCCAGGAGGATGGTCATCATCTTCACGATGGAAGCCACCGGCCGCTTGGCGTCCGCGTCCTTTTCGAAGATGACCTGTCCGCTCTCCGGTTCCAGGAGGATAGCGGAGGCGCAATCCAAGGAAAAGGGCGGATCCTCCTCCAAGGGCTCCGCAAGGCCTTTGCCTGCCCAGGTCAGCAAAAGCAGCGCCGAAAGGATCCACGCCCAGACGCGCATGCGCATAACAAAACCTCCCGCAACAAACTGCTACGGGAGGTTATATGCCGTTTATGGCGCGGTTAGTCCTCCAGGGCGATGCGGTCGAGGAAGGACGTGCCCGCGAGGGTGTTCGGCACGCCGAAGGCTTCCAGGAGCGTGGCGGAGACGTCGGCGAAGGAATCCCTCGTGCCCAGATCCACGCCTTCGCGGCAGCCCAGGCCCCAGACGAGCAGAGGCGTATATTCGCGGGTGTGGTCCGAACCCTTGAAGGCCGGATCGCAGCCATGGTCGGAAACGAAGATCAGCAAACCGTCATCGCCGAGCAGGCGCATGATCTCCGGCACACGCTCGTCGATCTCCTTGAGGGCGTTGGCGTAGCCGGGAACGTCGCGCCGGTGGCCGAAGGCGGAATCCGTATCCACGAGGTTGACGAAGGCCAGGCCGGAGAATTTGGGGTTCTTGAGCACATCCACCAGCGTGTCCAGGCAAGCCGGGTTGCCGGCAGCGTGGTTGGACCAGGAGAGTCCACGGTGGTTGAAGATATCCTCGATCTTGCCGATTCCCCAGGTGGAGACGCCGTGATCGCGCAGGACGTCCAGGAGAGTCGGGCCGAAGGGATCCACGGAGAAATCGCGGCGGTTGCCTGTGCGCGTAAAGGCGCCGGGCGTGCCCACGAAGGGCCTGGCGATGACGCGCGCCACGGCGTGCTCTCCCTTGAGCAGGCGCCGGGCGATGCGGCAGATGTGCCAGAGCTCCGTCGGCGGGTATACGGCCTCGTGCGCGGCGATCTGGAAGACGCTGTCCGCCGAGGTATAGACGATGAGCTTGCCGGTGCGCAGGTGCTCCGCGCCGAGCTCCTCGATGATGGCCGTGCCGGAGGCAGGCTTGTTGCCGATGACCTCCAGGCCGGTCTCGCGCTCGAATTCTGCGATCAGCTCCGGCGGGAAGCCGTTGGGATAGGTCGGGAAGGGCTTGGTGACCGGCAGCCCGGCGATCTCCCAATGGCCAGTTGTAGTGTCCTTGCCGGCGGAGACTTCTCGCATTTTGCCGAAGCAGGCGATGGGCTCATCCACGCTGCCCGGCAGCCCGAGGATGTTCATCAGGCCCATTTCCGTAAGGTTTTCCAGATCCGGCGCAGCCTGTTCCATGACGTGTTTGAGGGTGTTCGCGCCGGTATCGCCCCAGGCAGCGGCGTCCGGCAGAGAGCCCACGCCGAAGCCGTCGATCACAATAAGAGCGGCTTTACCGATCTTTACGTTTCATCGATCTCCTTTGCGCGCAGGTATTCCGTCGCCCTGGCGAGCATGCCGCCATTGGTCGGCTTTCCCCGCTTTTCATCTATCGTATTGCCAAAGATGGCATACTGTCGTTCGTATTGCCCGGAGGCCGCCGAGGCCTCGATGGCATGGCGGATGGAGCGTTCCACTCGGGAAGGATCCGTCCCGCGAACTCTGGCGACGATGGGATAAAGCCCATGCGCCAGGTCTTTGAGAAGGCGCTCGTCCGAAAGCGTATAGAGAAGCGCCGTCTGCAGGCAGAGCGTTCCCAGATGTTCCTCCGGGAACCCCATCTCTCCAAGAAGCGATGCGATGTCCCGCTCGCGCCCGCGCACGCCGTAGAGACGGTCCTCGGGCGTTACGCCGCGGCAGGCGGCCTGGATCTCCTCCCGGGCGGAGCGGCTGGGTAGTACGCGGCACGCGCCAGCGTCCAGAGCTTCCCTGGCGAAGGGCTCCATGCCCGCGTGGGCCAGGACGATCGCCGCCGGGGTGATAGGCAGGCGCTCTGCATGGAGAGCCCGCAGAACGGAGATGGCGTCCGCCGCCCGCAGCGTCAGCTGGGTCAGCAGGATGCCGGAACGGGTGGCTCGCAGCATGTCGGCGATCTCGCGTCCGTCGGCGCAGGAACTGCTCATGAAGCCGCCCTCCGAGAGAATCCCGGAGAGGCGCATACGCTCCGCCGGGTCGGCCGCGGCGATGAGAACGCGCTGGGCGGCATCCATCGGCATCACCTTCCGTCTCGTTATTATACGCTATCGGCTCCCGTACGGCAAGCCGTTGGGCCAAAACTCCAAACAAAAAATCCGTTTTGCTCGTGTTACGCCGCCGCCCCTCCACCGTCGAGGGCCTCAAGCATCCATTCGATATAGACGCCGTAGCCCTGCGTGGGGTCGTTCACGAACACGTGCGTGACCGCGCCGACCAGCCTGCCGTTTTGCAGGATGGGCGAACCGCTCATTCCCTGCACGATGCCGCCCGTGCGCGCAAGAAGCTCCGGATCGGTCACGCGCAGGATGAGCCCGCGCTGGGCGGGGGCGTCCTGGGGGCTGGTGCGGACGATTTCGCACTCGTAGGCGAGCACGCCCCTCTCGTCCAGTTCGCAAAGGATCTGCGCCGTGCCGGTCCGCACCTCGCTGCGCGTGCAGATAGGTACGGCCGCCCCATCTATCTGCGCGCTGTAGCGGCCGAAAATACCGTAGGACGTGTTTTCGCTGATCGTGCCCACGCGGGCGTCCCCGGAAAAGAAGCTGCCCACCAGCTCGCCTGGCGAGCCAGGTTCGCCCTTGCGGATCTCCACGGCCTCGCAGCGGTAGAGGTAACCTTCGGCGACGGGCATCAGCGTGCCCGTGTCGATATCGGCGACCGCGTGGCCCAGCGCACCGCAGGAGCGTGTCTGCGGGTCGACGAAGCTGAGCGTGCCCACGCCCGCCGTGGTATCCCGCACCCACGCGCCCAGGCGGTACGCGCCGTCTCGCGAATCGGCGATCGGCCGGACCGTCGCCCGGAATCGCTCTCCGGCACGCTCTACGGTGAGAGCGACGCTGTCAGGACCGGTCACGCGGGCGGCGAGCTCCTGCGCGCTGTGCACCTCGCTCCCGTCCACGGAGAGGATCGTATCCCCGGCGCGCAGGCCCGCCTTGCGCGCGGGACTCGGGCTTCCGCCCACGTCGCTCGTGCCCACCAGCAGCACGCCCCTCGTGCGGATGGCCACTCCCACCAGACTTCCTCCCGGAACCAGCGTTTTCTCCGCGCCGACGGATACGCGTACCGTCTTCACGGGCAGGATACCCATGAACCGCAGTGTGAGCGTGCCTTCTCCTTCGCCGCTGCCCGCGATGGTCACCGCGCGCGTCCCCAATCGCTCCACCTCCGGCGCTGCGGCGACCACGTCCACAGCCCCGCTCCCAACGGCCGCGAAAGGCAGAGCCAGGCGCATCTGGGCGCCGTAGCCTGCTGTGATGCGCATGCTTTCTGGGATGCGCGCCATCTCCCGCATCGGCGCGGATGTTCCCGCCAGCGTCCACAGCGCCGCCAGGAGCCACCCCGCCATTCGTTTCGTCCGAATCCGATCCGTCTTCCCCATCGTCTCCATCTCCCCCGCTGCACTCGCGCCGAACGCGCGCCATCCCTTACGGTCTCCACCACGAGCGGCGGGCATACTGGAAATGCTCCGGGCCGCCCGCGCGCCGGAGCTTGGGATTTTTCGGCAGAAAAAAACGCCCTGCGCGCAGCAGAGCGTAAAAATCGGAACGAATTATCGGTCCAGCTTTTCCCGGACCAGTCGGCGCAGGACGGCGAGGAGCCCCGCCGCGTAGAGGAAGAACACGCCCCAGCGCAGCACGCCGCCCCAGAAAGCGATCTCCCGCGCTTCCGGGGTCGAGGCCTGCACGAGCCGCGCGTCTGAGCCCGCGAGGTTCCAGAATACATCGCGAATGGCAGACCACTTCACCAGGTTTTCCGGCACCCATTCGGTAAAGACGTACAGCGGCGCGGCGGTGAAGGACGCGGTCAAATACATGCAAGCCGCGATGGCCCCGTATCCGAGCGCTATGGCCAAGCCATACAGGAGAATGCGCGGCAGAACGCGCGGGAGGTATTCCTTCTCCAGCCTGGCGCGAATATCCCGGATCCGCCTGGCGCTGAAGCGGTTCCAGAGCCTGAGACCCAGAGCGATCAGGGCGATCGCGGCGAGCGACAAACTCACGCGCAGGGGCATGTGCGCGCGCATGGATTCCTTTTCCAGGGAGAGGGACACGCCGCCGGAATACCAGCCCGCTTCGGCTGTGGAGGGAAACATGATCTCCGCTCCAGACCCCGGCACAGGCTTGACTGTGAGCACGACCGCCTCGTAACCGGCTGCCGGGACGGCGCGCACCGGCGCGTAGACATTGTACAGATCGCGCTCGCCGACCTTTCTGTTGTGGCGAACGACGCCCACCACGCGCAGCTCCACCCCTCCGACGCTGACTTTGCCCTCGACGGCGCCAGTGGTCGGGAACAGTGCGAAGGCGAGCTCCTCGTCCAGCACTGCGACCTTTTCGCCGGCCTTGAGCTCGGTATCGGTGATCAATCTTCCTTCGGTGAGATACCGCGGAGAGACGGCGAACATCCCCTCGCTGCCAGCGAGGAGCGTCGCCTGGGCGCTCGCGCCGCCTTCCCCCGCGGAGACGTACGTCCCGCTCTTGATGGCGAGGACGGCGGAGGCTTCGACGGCGTCCGCCATATCGGACAGGGCCGTCTTGCGGTCCTCCACGAGGTTCATCAGCCCTTCGGACGTCTCCGGCGCTGGCGCGGCGTACTGGAGCAGGTCCGGCACGCGCCAGGTCCCCGCGAGGCCCGCGCACGTCAGCGCGAGCCCGACCAGGGCCAGCAGCACCA
>CACZOT010000044.1 GCA_902782795.1 uncultured Eubacteriales bacterium
CGCCAAGGCGGCGGCCCGCAGGCCGCGCAAAGCCCCTTGCCGAGCTGTGGAAAGAGCAGACTCAGCGTAAGAAAGCAAACGCACCGCAAAAAAGGAATCCCTCAATAAGAGATCCTCAAGGGCCTCAGGCCCTTGAGCGGGAGTGCAGAGGGCGGAGCCCTCTCGCCATGGCGGCGGCGCAAACACGCGGGCTCAGCCCGCGCGCAGCGCCGCGCGAAAAAGCATAGCCACCGACCTAAAGGAGGTTCGTCCATGTACGCGCATCTGGACGGCATCGTCGCGGAAAAAAGCATCGACACACTGGTGATCGATTGCGGCGGCGTCGGGTATCTTCTCACCGTCAGCTCGGAGACCCTGGCGAACGCGCCGGCCATCGGCGAGCGCATGAAGGTCTACACCTACCTCTCCGTGCGCGAGGACGCCATGGAGCTCTTCGGCTTCATCTCGCGCGAAGAAAAGCGTATGTTCGAGCGGCTGAAGGGCGTCTCCGGCGTCGGCGCGAAGACGGCTCTGCAGATCCTCTCCGCCCTCGGCGCGCAGGGCCTGTCCATCGCTCTGGCGGCGGGGGACGCCGCCTCGATCTCCCGCGCGCCCGGCGTCGGCAAGAAGACCGCGCAGCGCCTCATCCTGGAGCTGCGCGACAAGGTCACGGAAGAGGATCTCACCGGCGGGCCCGCTCCCCGCGCGTCCGCGCGCGGCAAATCCGGCGCGGGCAGCATCGAAGCGGAGGCCATCGAAGCGCTGATGGCGCTGGGGTACGCATCCAACGAAGCCGCGGAGCTGGTCTCCCGCGTGAGCGGCGAGGCCACGTCTTCGGGCGAACTGGTGCGCCTGGCGCTCAAGGAAATGGGGCGATAAATCATGACGGAAGACAACAGGATCATCACGCCGGAAATGCGCCTGGAGGAAAACGACCAGGAGCGCACCCTACGCCCGCATTCGCTCACGGAGTATTTCGGCCAGCAGAAGGTCAAGGACAGCCTGGCCGTCTACATGCAGGCCGCTTCAGAGCGCCGCGAGCCGCTGGACCACATCCTGCTCTACGGCCCGCCCGGCCTGGGCAAGACGACCCTCGCGGTCATCGTCGCCTCGGAGATGGGCCACAATATCCGTATCACCTCCGGCCCGGCCATCGAACGCGCGGGGGATCTGGTCGCCATCCTCTCCAACCTGAACGCGGGCGACGTGCTCTTCATCGACGAGATCCACCGCCTCTCCCACGCCGTGGAGGAGGTCCTCTATCCCGCGATGGAGGATTTCGCCCTCGATATCATGATCGGCAAGGGCCCCTCGGCGCGCTCTGTGCGCGTGGAACTGCCGCGCTTTACGCTCATCGGCGCCACCACCCGCGCGGGCATGCTCACCTCGCCCCTGCGCGACCGCTTCCTCATCAGCTTCCGCCTGGAGCTGTATTCGCCCGAGGAGCTCGCCGTCATCGTCTCCCGCTCGGCCAAGATCCTCGGCGTGGAGTGCGATCGGGACGGCGCGCTCGAGATCGCCGCGCGCTCCCGCGGCACGCCCCGTATCGCCAACCGCCTCGTCAAGCGCGTGCGAGATTACGCCCAGGTCCGCAGCGACGGCCGCATCACCCTCGAAGTCGCCGAGCAGGCCCTCGATACCATGGAGGTCGATCGCCTCGGCCTGGACCGCACCGACCGCGTCATGCTCGAGACCATGATCCGCAAGTTCGGCGGCGGGCCCGTCGGCCTCGATACCCTCGCCGCCATCACCGGCGAGGACGCAGCCACCATCGAGGATGTCTACGAACCCTACCTCCTCCAGCTTGGCTTCCTGATGCGCACGCCGCGAGGCCGCATCGCCACGCCGCTCGCCTACGAGCATATGGGCCTCACCCCACCGCCGACCGACGCCGAGCAGACCCGGCTGGATATTTGAGAAGCGCTGCCCGGGGGAAGACGCCAGAGGGCTCTGCCCTCTGGACTCCCGCTTAAGGGCCGTAGGCCCTTAAGCATCCTTTATTGGGGAGTACTCTCTGGGATAGACAGACGCGGTCATACGCGTTCCATACCGCCAACCCCCCGGCTGTTTTGTCCTCGCGTAAGAACCCATGTGCATATCCCTGGCCAATTCCCCAAAGTGGGATTCTTAAGGGATTTTGTCCCTTAAGCAGGGGTGCAGGGGACGGAGTCCCCTGCAAAAAAGCCCCCGCATACACCGAAAGGAGCCTGCGCATGAACCACACCGGCACCATCCGCCTGGAGACCGAGCGGCTGATCCTGCGGCCCTTCGCGCCGGAGGACGCGGAGCAGATGTACGCCAACTGGGCGAGCGACCCGGAGGCCACGCGCTTCCTCACCTGGAAGCCGCACGCCAATGTGGAGGTCACGCGCCAGTTCCTGGAGTACCGCGCGTCGCAGTACGAAAAGCCGGATTATTACGGCTGGGCCATCACGCTGAAGGACACGGGCGAGGTCGTGGGGGATATCTCCATCGTCCGCCTGGAAGAGGCGACGCGCCTGGGAGAATTCGGCTGGGTCCTGTCGCGCAAGTGCTGGGGCCAGGGCTACGCTCCGGAGGCGGCCCGCGCCGTGATCGATCACCTGATCGACACGGTCGGCTTCCGCCGCATTCAGGCCGTGCACGATCTGCAAAACCCCAAATCCGGCCGCGCCATGATCAAGAGCGGCATGCGCTACGAAGGCACGCTGCGCCAGGCCGGGCTCAATTCCGACGGCGGGTATATCGATCTGGCCGTCTATTCCATCATCTCCAGCGATTCCCGCAGAAAGGACCCTCTCCACCCA
>CACZOT010000045.1 GCA_902782795.1 uncultured Eubacteriales bacterium
GACCTCGAGGGCGGAGTCCATCGCGCCCCACAATCCTCCCTGCCGGAACAGGACCCAGCCATCCGCGCCGAAGACGTCCTCGAACGGCCCTTCCGAGGCGATCTCCCCCGCCGCGTCCAGCAGGAGCCAGCCCTCGTCCTCAATGTGCCGCGCCGCGAATAGCCCTTCGCGCACGGTGCGGATCTCGGCGTATTCTCCCTCCGGGACGATGACCTCGCCCGTCTCGCTCACGATGGCGCACTGGTCGACCGCCCATACGCGCATGGCCGCCGGCTCCGCCAGGACAGGCTGCGCCAGGCACAGCGCCAGAAGAAGCGCCGCCGCGCGGAGTTTCGTTCTACTGTTCATGCTGCGCCCCTCCCTTTTGATCTGGTTGCGCTTCCTGCGCCAAGGCCCGCCGGCGACGGGCGAAGCCTCGGAGACGCGGTCTCGCGGGCCGCCGACCGATCGTTTCCCACCTTGGCCTCGCGCGCGGGCCACCCCCCGGGGCGGCGGCGCCGCGCGATCGTTCTTCCCTTAGACGCCGCTCACATTCGTTCGTTCCCTCAGAAGAAGCTCAGCTGGCTGGAATCAGGCAGATCGCCGAGCACGCCGGCCCTGGCGAAGGCGTCGATGACCGAGGGCTGCACCTTGCGCCGGAGCATATCCTCCCGGGAGATGAACTTCCCGCCCTCGCGCGCCTGCGCGTAGACCTGCGCCGCGGCGAGGCCGAGCCCATCCAGGGAGTCCAGCGGCGGCAGGATGCGCTTTCCTTCCAGCAGGCGGAATTTGCCCGGGTCGGATTCGTAAATATCCACAGGCAGGATGGTCACGCCGCGCAGAGCCGCCTCCACGAGCATGAGCAGGGTGTTCATCTCGCCCTCCATCTTCTCGCTGCGGTCGTCTCGGTCGGTCTCCTGGATCTCGCGGATGCGCCCTCGCAGGGCCTCGACGCTGGCGACCATGGTGGTGCCAGAGAAATCGTCCGCGTTGCGCTTGAGCCAGCAGGTATAGTACTCCGCCGGGTAGAAGAGCTTGAAGTAGGCGATGCGCAGCGCATAGGTGACGTAGGCCACGGCGTGGGCCTTGGGAAACATGTACTGGATCTTGTTGCAGGAGTCGATGAACCACTGGGGCACCTCGTGCTCCTCCATGGCGGCGAGCATCTCGGGCTTGAGGCCGTCTCCCTTGGCGGCCTTGCCCTTGCGCACGAACTCCATCGTATCGAAGGCGACCTTGTCCGGCACGCCGTATTCGATGAGCTGGTTCATGATGTCGTCGCGCGTGCAGAGGCACTTGCTCAGCGGCACGGTGCCGTTCTTGACGAGATCGGCCGCATTGTTGAGCCAGACGTCCGTGCCGTGGCTCAGGCCGGAAATGCGGATCAGCTCCTCCATGGTGGTGGGCTTGGTATCCACGAGCATCTGGCGCGTGAAGTTTGTGCCGAATTCCGGGACGCCCAGCGTACCGGTCTCCAGGCCGGTCTGCTCCCGGGTCAGGCCCATGCACTCCGGCCCTGCGAACAGGCCCATCACCTGCTTGAAGATCTCCGGATCGTTGAGCGGCACGGCGCGCGGATTGATGCCGGTGAGATCCTCCAGATCCTTGAGCATGGTGGGGTCATCATGGCCGAGCATATCGACCTTGACGAGCACGTCGTGCATGGAGTTGAAGTCGTAGTGGGTGGTGATGAATTCCGAATTCACGTCGTCGGCGGGGTGCTGGATAGCGGTGAAATCATAGATATCGTAGCCCTCCGGGCAGAGGACCATGCCGCCGGGGTGCTGCCCGGTGGTGCGCTTGACGCCCGTGAGCCCCTTGGCGAGGCGCTCCTTTTCCGCCTGGGAAGCCGTCTTTCCCCGCTCCTCCAGGTATTTGAGCACGTAGCCGAAGGCGGTTTTCTCCGCGATGGTGCCGATCGTCCCGGCGCGGAAGACTTTGCCTTTGCCGAACAGGGATTCCAGGTAGTGCTGGCCCGTGCCCTGATATTCGCCGGAGAAGTTCAGGTCGATATCCGGCACCTTGTCGCCCTTGAAGCCCAGGAAGACCTCGAAGGGGATGTTGTAGCCGTCCTTGTTCATGCGCGCGCCGCACGCGGGGCAATCCCTCGCCGGGAGATCCAGGCCGCAGGTGTAGCCCGCGGGCACTTCGAACTCCACCCGCTTGCAGTTGGGGCAGACGTAGTGCGCCGGCAGGGCGTTGACCTCTGTAATATCGGCCAAAAAGGCCACCAGCGACGAGCCGACCGACCCTCGCGAGCCGACCATGTAGCCGTTGCGGTTGGATTCCTCGACCAGCTTCACGGCGATATCGTACAGCGTCGAGAAGCCGTAGCCGATGATGGAGCCCAGCTCCTTGTCGATGCGCTTTTGCACGATCTCCGGCAGGGGATCGCCGTAGATACGGTGGGCCTTCCTGTAGACGCGGGTCTTGAGGTCGTCCTCCGCGTCCGGCCAGAAGGGCTGGAAGGTCTCCTTGCCCTCCGGATGCTTGGGAAAGAGCGAGATCTCCCCCACGCGGTCGGCGATCTCGTTGGGCGCCTCGATGACCACGCGGCGGGCTTCCTCTTCGCCGAGGTACTGGAACTCCTCGAGCATCTCGTCGGTGGTGCGCAGGTACAGGGGCGGCTGCTCGTCGCAGTCGGAGAAGCCCTTGGCGTTCATGGCGATGGCGCGGTAGATGGCGTCCCGCGGCTCCATGAAGTGCACGTCCCCCGCGGCCACGACGGGCTTGCCCATCTCCCGGCCCAGGCGGAGGATGCGGCGGTTGATGTCCCGGAGGGCCTCCTCGTCGGGCACGGTGCCCTCGCGGATGAGGAATTCGTTATTGCCGATGGGCTGGATCTCCAGATAATCGTAGAAGGAGGCGATCTTCTTGAGCTCCTTGTCGTCCGCGCCGCGCAGCACCGCGCGGTAAAGCTCGCCCGCCTCGCAGGCGCTGCCGAGGATGAGCCCCTCGCGATACTTCTTGATGACGCTGCGGGGCATGCGCGGGCCGCGGTGGAAATAGTTGACGTTGCTCTCGCTGACGAGGCGGTTGAGGTTCGTCAGGCCCTGCTGCGAGGTGCACAGGAGGATGATATGGTAGCTCTGACCGCCCGCGTTGGCCTGGAAGATGTTGTTGAGCTCGCCCAGCTTCTTCGCGCCGAGGCAGGCCGGGTCGGAGAAGGCCTTGACCATGCACAGGGCGGTGGCGCGGGCGTCGTTGCTGGCCCGGTGCGCGCCGACCAGAGGCACCTTCAGGTGCTTGGCGACCGCGCCGAGCTTGTGGCTCTTGAGGTTGGGATAGACGTTGCGGAACAGAGGCAGCGTATCCAGCTGCGGATGCTCGAAGGGAAGCCCCGCCTCATGGAAGGCGCGGCCCACGAAGGCCATATCGAAGGGCGCGTTGTGCGCGCAGAGCACGGCCCCCTCGCAGAAAGCGGCGAATTCGCCGATGATCTCGCCGATCTTCGGCTGTCCGCGCACCATGGAATCCGTGATGCCGGTGAGCTCCTGCACCTTGTCGGGGATGCCGCGGCCGGGGTCCACCAGGCGGTTGAATTCAGCGACCTCAACGCCGTTCTCGAAGCGCACGGCGCCGAGCTCGGTGATCTCATCGGAGGAGGTGGAAAGGCCCGTGGTCTCGACGTCGAGGACCACGAAGGCGGAGGAGCGCAGATCGCGCCCGTCCGGCTGGCGAACCAACTGGGCGCTGTCGTCGATGAGATAGCCTTCGCAGCCGGGGATGAGCTTGATGCCCGCTTTTTTCGCCGCGCCGAAGGCCTCGGGGAAGGCCTGTACCACGCCATGATCGGTAATGGCCACGGCCTTGTGGCCCCACTTGGCGCAGCGCTTGATGAGGTCGGACGCCGAAGCGACGGCGTCCATGGTGCTCATCTGCGTATGCATGTGCAGCTCCACGCGCTTTTCCGCGCTTGTATCCCTGCGTTCCGGCTTTTCCGCGCGGACCATGTCGTTCAGGAACAGGACCATCTCGCGGTTGAAATCGTCGTGCCGCCAGTCTCCGCGGACCTTGACCCAGTTCCCCGTCTTGAGGGCTTCCTCCAGGTTCGCGGCCTTGGTGGCGAGGTCGGTTTTGTCGTCCTCGCTGCGGCGGCCGCCCAGGAACGTCTTGCAGGTGACGGAGCCCGTGTAATCGGTGAGGGTGAAGATGACGATCTTCGTCTTGCCGTTTTTGGCGTCGCGGATCTCGCACTTGACGACCTCGCCCATGACGGTGGCGCGGCCGGTGTCCTCGGTGAGCTCGCCCATCTCGATGGGCGGATCGTTGATGGGCTTGCCCAGGACGGCGGTATTCTCCTTCTTTTTCGCCTCGCCGCTCTCGGCCTGGGCGACGGCTTCGGTCAGCCGGGAGATGATCTCCTCGTCCTCTTTGCGCCTTTTCTCGATGGCGCCAAGACGCGCCTCCTCGAGCCCGCGCTCCTGCACCTGCACGCGCACCTTGGCCCCGAACGTCTCCCGGACGATGGCGGCCATTTCCTCGTCGAGCCCGCGCGCGCGCAGATATTCCGCGCCGGTCTTGCCGTTCACGCCCAGGAGGAGTTCCTCGCCCTGCAGGCGCAGATCGGCGTTCTCCCACTGGAGATACGGCATCGCGCCCGGGTGCAGGCGCACGAGGCGCTCCCCGAGAAGACGCGCGTATTTTTGCGGCTCGCGGAGGAATTCCTCGCGAAGGGCCGGGTAGCGGACGCGCACATCCACCTCCACGGACGGGAACCCCGCCGCGAGCGCCTCGCCCGCGGCGCGCTCCTCCTCCGGTTCTAGGGGGCGCTGCGCGTTGATCTGCACGCGCATGCGCTTCCCGTCCCGGGAGACGAGCACCCGATCCAAAGAAAGAATGCGCGCGAGCCCGCTGTCCAAAGGACGAAGAAGCTCGCGCCACGTTTCCATGCTTTTGTTTTCTCCTGATCTCGTAAGTTTAGTTTGCTCCCCGCTCGGCGGCGAGGGCGCGGATGCCCTCGATGAGCGCCTCGGCCAAGTCTCCCTTTACGGAGGAGGCATACTCCCCCTTCACAAAGAGAGCGCCTCCCTCCTTGCCGCCCGCGACGCCGATATCGGCGTCCTTGGATTCGCCCGGGCCGTTAACGACGCAGCCCATGACCGCGGCGCGGATGGGCTCGCGGATATCGCGCGTCGCCTCGCGCACGCGCTTGGCGATGGCTTCGACGTCGATGCAGGCGCGCCCGCAGGTCGGGCAGGAGGTGATATCCACGAAATCCCTGCGCAGGCCCGCCGCGCGGAGGATCTCGATGGCGGTCTCGACTTCGGGCTGCGGGTCCCCCGAAAGGGAGACGCGCATGGTATCCCCGATGCCGTCCATCAGCAAGGCGCCCAGCCCCACCGCGCTCTTGATGCGGCCGGTTTCCGTGGTGCCGGCTTCGGTGACGCCGATATGCTGAGGGTAATCGGTCAGCCGGGCGATCTCCCGGCAGGCCTCCACGGTGCGGCGGGCGTCGGAGGCCTTCACGGCCACGACGATATCCTCCACGCCGTACTTTTCCAGGAGCGCGGCCTCCTTGAGAGCGCTCTCGGCCAACGCCCGGCCGGTGACGCCGTACTTGGCCACCAGATCCTTTTCGAGGGAGCCGCCGTTCACGCCCACGCGCACGGGGATGCGGTGGTCCTTGAGCGCCGCGGCGACCTCGCGCACGGCCGCCTCTCCCCCGGAGAGATTGCCGGGGTTGACTCGGATCTTGTGGCAGCCCGCCTCGATGGCGGCGATGGCCAAGCGGTAATCAAAGTGAATATCCGCCACCACGGGGATGGGGCTCTCGGCGGCGATGGTCTTCGCGGCGACGGCGGCCTCGGGGGTATTCACCGTCACGCGGATGATCTCGCAGCCCGCAGCAGCAAGGCGGCGGATCTGCCGGAGCGTCGCCTGGGCGTCGGCGGTGTCGGTATTGGTCATGGACTGGACGGAGATCGGCGCGCCGCCACCCACGGCGACGGAACCGATATGCACCTGCCTCGTCATACGCCCTTACCTGCCCTCAGCGCGCATCTGGCCGAGATTCTGGCGGTTGCGGCGCACGTCGTCATAGGCGGCCTGGAGGGTGTCCTCCGCGTCGCGCAGGAGCTTGTCGCAGTAATCCGCGGCCTGCTGGCGGCGCTCATGCGCCTCGAGGCTGGCCTCGTTGATGATCTGGCGCGCGTCGTCCTGGGCCTGGAGCTTGATGGAGTTCTGATCGATCATGGCGCGGGCGCGCACCTCGGCGTCACGAACGATGTTGTCCGCGTGCTTCTGGGCGTCCTCCAGGATGCGGCCGGCGCGGGTGTTGGCGTCGTCCAGAGCGGCGTTGGCGCGCACGTTGGCGCTCTCGATGCGGTTGGCCGCCGCCTGCTCCGCGCCGCGCAGCACGCGCTCGCGGTCGCGCAGCATCTGCTCGGAATACTGCACCGCCAGGGGGAGGTTATCGCGGATATCGTTGATGATATCGATGCACATCTGCGCGTTGACCCTGCTCATGTTCGTGAAGGGAATGGGCTTGGCGCGCGTGAGCTCGTCCTCGAGGTAGGCCAGCAGGTTCATCAAATCCGTGCGGTCGTCCTCCTCCGCCTTGTA
Source organism: uncultured Eubacteriales bacterium (assembly GCA_902782795.1). Classification (GTDB taxonomy): domain Bacteria; phylum Bacillota; class Clostridia; order Christensenellales; family Aristaeellaceae; genus UBA1224. The sequence continues at coordinate 6,544 of CACZOT010000045.1, forward strand.
GGGGAGGGGGCTTTCCTGCAGGGAATCAGGCTGGGCCTGGTCGGGCGCGTTCTCATAGCTGCGGTCGAATTCGTCTGCCATGGGGTGGCACTCCTTTCTTATCGGCCTCGCCGCCCGGCTGCGGGCGGCAGTAGGATCTTGCGGTTTATTTCGGATCGGCGAAGGCGCGCCGCACGCGCTCGCACACAGGCCCTGGCAGGAAGGCCTCGATGGGCCCGTGATGCCGGGCGACGTCCAGGGCGATGGTGGAGCTCACGTGCGAAAGGGCGGGATCGGCGGGGAGAAAGAGCGTCTCCGGCGCGCCGAGCGCCTTGTTCGCTTGGGCGAGCGGGGCCTCGTAGGCATAATCGTTCGCGTCGCGCAGGCCGTGGAGGATGGCGTCGGCCCCCTCCCTGCGGCACAGATCGGCGGTGAGGCCGCTGTCCGCGAGCACGCGGACGTTGGGCAGGTCCGTGAGGCACTCCCGCAGCATCTCCACGCGCTCCTCGGCGGAGAAGAGATACGTCTTCCGGGCGTTGACCATCACCGCCACCAGGACCTCGTCGAACAGGGCCGCCGCCCGGCGGATGACGTCGATATGCCCGATGGTGGGCGGATGAAAGCTGCCCGGCAGGACGACCTTCATTCCACTTCCCCCTTTTGCCGCACGCGCACGAATTTCACGCGCGCCGCGCCGTATTTGCGCTCGTCGAAGACGTCGGCCTCCTCGGGCAGAGGAATGCGGGCGTCGGCGGCGTATTCCATCACCACGACGGCGTCCTCCGCGAGAAGGCCCGTGCCCGCGAGGGCGAGGAACGCCTCTGCGTAGACCTCGGTCATGCGGTACGGCGGGTCCAGAAACACGATGTCGAATGGGCCCCGCAAACGCCCGACGGCCTTTCTCCAGTCGCACTCGAAGACTTCGGCGCGGCCGGATACACCCTTGAGATCGCAGTTTTTCCGGATGGCACGCGCGGCCTGCGGGGCGAGATCCACCACCGCTGCGTACGCGGCCCCGCGGCTCAGCGCCTCCGCGGAGAGAGCGCCCGTGCCGCCGAAGAGATCCAGCACGCGCGCGTCCGGAACGCGCGGCGCGAGGATATTGAACAGGGCCTCGCGCAGGCGGTCGGACGTGGGGCGGGTACCCAGCCCTTCCGGCGCGACGAGCGTCTTCCCGCGCGCCGTGCCGCCGATGATGCGCATGCGCGTCCCTCCAGACATCCCAACGATATTATACCGCCCATTCCACCCGGGCGCAAGACGGGGTTCAGACCTGGGGCTTGGGCTGGCGCGGGCCCTTGTTCTGGCCGACCAGCAAGGTTCTCTTCTTGCGCACCTTGCCTCGGGCGATGTCCATCAGCTTCTTTTCGCGGATCTGCGGGCCGCGCAGGTAACCGACGGCCGTGCAGGCAGGCATCACGAAGGAGAAGGGCAAAAAGAGGCTATACAGGACGCGCGGCTGCTTTTCCAGGATATTGTACAGGGGCAGGAGCGGCGCGAACAGGA
>CACZOT010000046.1 GCA_902782795.1 uncultured Eubacteriales bacterium
ACGGCGCGAAGATGGTCGCGGCGCTCCTGGCGGCGAAGGCGCTCTCCAAGCGCATGAAGCTGCAATAGACCGATCGGTTCCCGCGGCGGCTCCCGGCATAGGGAGCCGCTTTTTCGTTCCCGCTGGACGGCGCCGGGCGGGGATGCTATAATGTATGCGGGTGTATTTGGCGGTCTCGGCCGCGCACGAAGAAGGAGGCCTCGCCCTTGGCAAGCGGTCTGAAGAAATTCCTCTGGAGCATCCCCGGCGTGGACACGGCCCTTTGCTACACCAGCGCAGCGCTGGCCCAGCGCCGCCGTGCGCGCGGGGACAGCGAGACCTACGGCGGCGGCAAGACCCAGAACGCCCGCTACTGCTACAGCGTCTGGATGCGCCATCTGGTCAGCGCCTGCTCCGGCGGCGTTCCGCACGCTGTGGCGGAGATCGGCCCGGGCCGCTCGGTGGGCTGCGGGATCGCCGCGCTTTTGTGCGGCGCGGAGAAATACTACGGTTTCGAGATCGTCCTCTATTCCGATCTGGCCAGCCAGGTCGGCATCCTCGAGGAGATCGCCTCGCTCCTGCGCGAGCGCGCGCCAATCCCGGACGAGAAGGAGTTCCCCAACGTCTCCCCCAAGCTGGAGGATTATTCCTTCCCCTCCGCCCTCCTCACGGACGAGCTCCTGGAGAAGAGCCTCGCCCCGGAGCGCGTGGATGCCATCCGGCGGGATCTTCTCGAGCCGGACAACGGCCGCCGCGCCATGATCCGCTACATCGCGCCCTGGTTCGAGCGCGGCGCGGGCGATAATCTGTGCGATTTCCTCTTTTCCCAGGCGGTGCTCGAGCATGTGGACGAGCTGGACAACGCCTACGCCGCCATGGCGCGCATGCTGCGGCCGGGCGGACGCATGAGCCACCAGATCGACCTGCGCAGCCACAGCCCCTCCCCCTACTGGAACCGCCAGTGGGGCTATTCAGACCGAGCCTGGGCGCGCATCCGCAGCGTACGGCCCTATTACATCAACCGCCAGCCGCTCTCGACGCACCTGGCGCTCCTGGAAAAGCACGGCTTCGCGCCGGATCTCACCCGCGTCAAGGAGCCCGTCGGCGTCAAGACCCTGCCGCGCGCCCGCCTCGCGCCGCGCTTCCAAAGCGTTTCGGACGCGGACATGCGCGCCTGCGGCGTCTACATCGTCGCCCACAAGGTCCAGGGGACCTGAACAAATAGAGTACCGCAAAGGAGAAATGCCAAATGCAGCTTACCAAAGAGATGCTCAAAGGCTTCCAGGACGGTTGCGCCTCCCGCCCGCTCGTGCGCGCCGCGGCGCTGGCGCTTGCCAAGCACCCCATCGACGAGGTCGCCTACGATCAGGTCGCCGCGGACAAGGTGCCGCACCTGTTCAACCACGAGATCAAGACCATGAAGGTCACCAACCAGCGCTCCAGCGGCCGCTGCTGGCTCTTCGCCGCCCTGAACGTGATGCGCGAGCGCGTCGCCGCCAAGATGAACCTGGAGCAGTTCGAGCTCTCCCAGAACTACATGGCCTTCTGGGACAAGCTGGAAAAATGCAACTACCTCCTGGAGAGCATCCTGGAGACCCTGGACGAGCCCGTCGACAGCCGCCTGGTCACCTACATCCTCCAGACCGGCATCGGCGACGGCGGCCAGTGGGATATGTTCGTTTCCCTGGTGGAGAAGTACGGCGTCGTGCCGCAATCGGCCATGCCGGAGACCTTCCTCTCCAGCAATTCCCGCTCCATCAACCGCGTGCTCGATATCAAGATGCGCCGTACGGCCGCCATCCTGCGCCGCATGCACGCCCAGGGCGCTTCCCGCGAGGCGCTCGAGAAGACGCAGGCGGAGGTCATGGACGAGATCTACTCCATCCTCTGCGCCGCCTACGGCTGCCCGCCTTCGTCCTTCGATTGGGAATACAAGACCAAGGACGGCAAGGTCGAGCGCGTCGCCGGCCTCACGCCCAAGGCCTTCTTTGAGCAGTACGTGGCCTTCCCCTTCGATCAGTACGTCTCCGTGATCCACTCCCCCACCGCGGACAAGCCCTACGACCGCCGCTATACCGTGCGCTTCCTGGGCAACGTGGTCGGCGGCCAGCCCGTGACCTATCTCAACGCTGATATCGACGTAATGAAAAAGGCCATCCGCGCCCAGCTCGACGCGGGCGAGATCGTCTGGTTCGGCAGCGACGTGGGCTGGTTCATGGATCGCCAGGACGGCCGCTTCGCCCTGGATCTCATCGATTACAAGCCTCTCTTCGGCTTCGATTTCGACACCTCCAAGGAGGATAAGCTCGATTACCGCATGAGCGCCATGAACCACGCCATGACCATCACCGGCTACCACGAGGTGGACGGCGCGCCCGTGCGCTGGAAGATCCAGAACAGCTGGGGCGACGAGCGCGGCGACAAGGGCTACTACGCCATGTCCGACGCCTGGTTCGATCAGTTCGTGTACCAGGCGGTCGTGCGCAAGGAGTTCCTGCCTGAGAGCCTGCTCAAGGCCCTGGACCAGGACGCCATCGTTCTCGATCCGTGGGATCCCATGGGGACCCTCGCGGACTGACCGCTGTTCAAGCCAACAGGAGCCGTTCCTTGCAAAGGGACGGCTCCTGTTTCGTTTCCTCTGTTTTATTCATTTTCGCGTGATCCACAGTTCGACCAGCTCGCCGTCGCGGTTTTTGTTCTTGAGTCCCTCGGCGAGCCGCGCGAACCGCTCCCGCTCCTCGCGCCGCTCTGCCCGCTTGTCGCGCGGCTTTTTGCTGAGCAGCTTTTTCAGTACGCCCATTCCCGTTTCCTCCTTTTCTCAGCGCGCCGCCCGCTCGAGGCGGTCCAGCTGACGGAGGGTCTCGCGGATCTCGCTTTGCAGGTCGCGGATCTTGCTCTGCACGAACAGATCCGCGAAGAAGCCGTCGAAGAGGAAATCCGCCAGGGTGGCGATCTCGCTGGGGCCGAACCCCGGCTCGTACACGTCCGACCAATCGGTGTCCCTGAGGCGGCGCAGGAGCGGCCTTGCTTCGTCGATCCAGCGGCGCGCCTCGTCGATGCGGCCGTGCTTCACGAGCCCCGTAAGCAGGTTTCCGCCCAGGATGTCCAGGAAGCCCCAGCGCCCCGCAGAATCGAGCGTCTCGTCCGCGCGCGTGAGGAAATGCCTTGCGCGGCGAATGGTCTGCAAAGTCTCGGCCCTGTCATAGGGAAGCATTTTCCTCCCCTCCTTTCCACGCCAGCAGGATACCACATCCTTCCGCCAAGCGCAACGCTTGCGGTCCAAACACCTGCTTCCCGGCGCCGAACTGTCCGCGCAGGCCTTCCAACGCCTCGAGAGAAAGGGCCCGGGCGCGTCGCGGCGGGTGGCCCCGCAGGGGCCGTCCGGCGCGGTGCGCCCGGGCCAGGGCGGCGCAGGGAGGGAACGGGCCGCAGCCCGTTCCCTCCCTGCGCGCAGTATCAAGCCTGCAAAAGACGCTGCGAGGCGGCGCGGGCTTGCCGGAGGATCTCCTCAGCGTCGAACAGGGGGAACTCCCCGTCGCGGTAGACGATCTCGCCGCCCACCATGGTCCATTCCGTATTGAGGCCCTGCGCGGCGTACACCACGGCGGAGGGCACATCGTACACGGGCCAGAGGTTCTCGTCCTCGGCGCGCAGGAGCACGCAGTCGGCAAGGAACCCTTCCTTGAGAAGGCCCGCGTCCTCTATCCCGCAGGCGAGCGCTCCGCCGCGGGTGGCGATGGCAAGCGACGTCTCTGCGTCCATGGCGGTGGCGTCCTGGAGCGCACCCTTTTGCAGGAGGGTCATCAGCCGCATGTCGGCGATCATATCCAGGCCGTTGTTGCTGGCCGCCCCGTCGGTGCCGAGGCAGAGCCGCACGCCGGCCCTGCGCATCTTCTCGATGGGGGCGATGCCGCTGCCGAGCTTCATATTGCTGGCCGGGTTATGGGCCACATACACGCCCTTGCGGGCCAGGAGGGCGATCTCTTCATCGTCCACATGGACGCAGTGGGCGGCCACGCAGTGCCTGTCGAAGAGGCCGCAATCGTCCATGAGGCGGATGGGCGAGCGTCCGCCGTGCCGCTCCCGGCAGGCATGGACCTCCCCCGCCGTCTCGCTGGCATGGGTGTGGAGGCTGGCTCCGAGCCGTTCCGCCTCGTCCACGCATTTGCGGAACAGCTCCTCCGTGACGCCGTATTCGGCGTACGGCGCGATGGCGACGTGGATGCGCCCGTCGGCCTTGCCGTCCCAATCCTCGAAGAGACGGATGTTCTCCTCAAGCCGGTCCTCGGCGACGATCCCCCGCCCGAGCAGGGCGCGGATGCCGCTGTCGCGCACGGCGGCGGCGGTGGCGTCCATGAACATGTACATATCGTTGAAGCAGACGCAG
>CACZOT010000047.1 GCA_902782795.1 uncultured Eubacteriales bacterium
CGAGTATAGGTCCAGATCTCGGTGAAGGTGACGACGCCGTCGCGGTTGGAATCGGCGCGCAGGGAGACGCTGCGGTCGCTGTTGAGGTCCCACCCCAGGCCCTCGCAGAAGGCGCGGGCGAAGACGGTGGACATCGAGGATTCGGTGGTCTCGCCGGAATCGGACAGGCGGTAGCTGTCCTGGTCGGCGCCGCAGGAGGTGAGAACGAGATACTTCCCGTCCACCAGCGCGCTTTCGGCGAAGAGCTGCGCGGCGCTCTGGGCGAGGAGACGGCTGGCGGCGCGGCCGATGAACGCGCCGCTGGAGCAGCAGTCGAGCAGCACCACGACGCGGCCGCGCAAGGGCCGGAGCATGCGCTCGAGATTGGCGACGCTGAGCATGGAGCCGTCGTGCAGGACGAGCATGGGCTCGCCGTCGCGCATCTCCCCGTGGCAGCTGATGTAAAACAGCCCTACGTCGATATCCTCCGCGCCGCCCAGGGCCTCGCTGATGGAGGCGGCGAGCTCCACGGGGTTGGTGTCGATGCGCACGGTGACCTCGAAGGGCGTGCCGTAACGGTAGCGCAGGGCGTTGAGGGTATCGGAAAGGCCCTGGGCGGTGTTCACCGCGCCGGTGCGCACGCGGCCGTCGGCGTAGCGCTGCTCGCAGACGATGAGCGCGCGCCGGGCGATCTCCTCCGAATAGGCGCGGATGAGGATGGAGACCTCCTCCTCGCCCCGGCGCACGGTGATGCGCGCCGTGCCCGCCTCGTGGGCCACGGCGAGGCCCGAGCCGTCCACCGTCACGGCGGCGGAGCTCGAGGAGAAGGAGAGCTCCAGGATGTTGTCCGGCAAACCCTCCAGATATTCGGATACGTCGATGCGCGCCCCGACCGGCGCTTCCAGCACGAAAGCGGTGAAGCGCAGGGGCGTCTCGTCCGCGGGGACGGATCTATACAGAAGGCAGGCGGCGAGCAACCAAACGAGGGCGCGCGCCGCCGCGCGCAGATATTTGCGCATGGCGCTGCTTCCTTTCCAGATTGTACTGGGGAGAAAACGGCCGCGGCCCGATCCGGCGCGGCTGCCACCATTGTACCGCAAGCGCGGCCTTTCCGCAACCGCGGCGACCGCGCTTTCCACATCTTCCCTGAGGCGGAAGGGCGAAAAAGAATGAAAGACCATCAAAAACCCGCCAAAGGGGCGGAAAAGGGCGCGGGGGTATTGCAAAAAAAGACGGAAATGTTTATAATGAGTAAAAAGAAAGGGCGTTTTGTTTCTTTTTTTGCCAGGGAGCGTCCCCCGAGTACTAACAATAGGCGGTGACCGACAGATGAGAAAGAAAAAGTGCATCGCGATGCTGCTCGCCGGCGGGCAGGGCAGCCGCCTGGGTTTCCTCACCAAGGCGGTGGCGAAGCCCGCCGTCCCCTTCGGCGGAAAGTACCGCATCATTGACTTCCCGCTCTCCAACTGCGCCCATTCCGGCATCGATACCGTGGGCGTGCTCACGCAGTACCAGCCCCTGGAGCTCAACAGCTACATCGGCTCCGGCCAGCCCTGGGACCTGGACCGCAACGAGGGCGGCGTCTTCGTGCTGCCGCCGTACGTGCGCGGCAAGAGCGGCGAATGGTACCGCGGCACGGCGAACGCCATCTACCAGAACATCCCCTTCATCGAGCAGTACGACCCGGATTACGTGCTCATCCTCTCCGGCGACCACATCTACAAGATGGATTACGCCGACATGCTCTCCTGGCATATCCGCAACGGGGCGGACGCCACCATCGCCGTGCGCACGGTGCCCCTCTCCGTGGCGCACGAGTTCGGCATCATGACCACCGACAGCGAGAACCGCATCACCGAGTTCGAGGAGAAGCCTAAGAACCCCAAGAGCGACAAGGCCTCCATGGGCGTGTACGTCTTCACCTGGCCGGTGCTCAAGCAGTACCTCATCGAGGACGAGGCGGACCCGAACTCCAAGAACGATTTCGGCCACAACATCATCCCCAAGTTCCTCGCCGACGGCAAGCGCCTTCTGGCCTACGCTTTCGAGGATTATTGGAAGGATGTCGGCACCATCCACAGCCTCTGGGAGGCGAATATGGATCTCCTGCGCGACCCGCCGGAGCTCGATCTGTACGACACCAAATGGCGCATCTACGCGCGCAGCGCCGTCATGCCGCCGCACTACACGGGCGAGGAAGCTCAAGTGGAGGGCAGCATGATCTCCGAGGGCTGCCAGGTCTACGGCACGGTACGCTCCAGCGTCCTGTTCACGGGCGTCACCGTGGACGCGGGCGCGGTCGTGGAGGACAGCGTCATCATGCCCAACGTGCACATCGGCCCGGGCTGCGTGGTGCGCAAGGCCATCGTCGCCGAGGACGCCGTGCTCGGCGCGAACTGCCGCGTCGGCGAGGCGGACGGCGATATCGCCCTCGTGGGCGCGCGCACGCTCCTGCCCGAGGGCCATCTCGTCGCGCCCGGCGCGCAGGTGGACAACGATTCCCTGAAGGAGGCGGCCGCAAAATGAACGACATCATGGGTATCATCTACACCTCCCAGGAGGACACCTCCCTTCGGGAGCTCACGGCCGTGCGCGCCGTCGCCGCCCTGCCGGTGGCGGGCCGCTACCGCGTGATCGACTTCATCCTCTCCAGCATGGTCAATTCCGGCATCCGCAACGTGGGCGTGATCATGCAGCGCAACTACCATTCCCTCATGGACCACATCGGCTCCGGCAAGGAGTGGGACCTGCATACCCGCGTGGACGGCCTGTTCGTCCTGCCGCCCTTCATGACGCCGGACAACAACGGCTCCTACGTTGGCTTGCTGGACGCGCTGCTCAACAACATGAGCTATCTGCGCCGCTCCCGCCAGGAGTACGTGGTGATCGTGGGCGGCTGCAACGTCTTCAACGCCCGCTTTGACGAGATGGTCGCCGACCATATCGCCAGCGGCGCGGACATCACCCTGGGCTATACGCGCGATACCTCCAGCGATCTGGCGCCCCACAACGCCTTCCGCCATGCCTTCATGCAGTTCGACGCGGGCGGACGCCTCACCGCCATGGAGATCAACCCCAACGCCCCCAGCTACGAGAACCTGGGCATCGATCTGTTCATCATCCGCAGGAAACTCCTGATCTACCTCGTGGACCAGGCCGTCGCCCAGGGCATGCACAGCATGTACGCCGACCTCATCCGCAGCCACATGCTCGCCGGCACCTTGGATATCCGCGGCGCGGAGTACAAGGGCTTCTGCCGCCGCGTGGAGACCGTGCAGGGCTACTATGGCTTCAACATGGAGATCATCAACCCCGACGTGCGCGCCAAGCTCTTCGAGGCGGGCCCCGTCTTTACCAAGACCCGCGACGAGCCGCCCGCACGCTACGCCGTGGGCGCCAAGGTGCGCAATTCCCTCGTGGCCGACGGCTGCGTCATCGAGGGCACGGTGGAGAACAGCGTGCTCTTCCGCGGCGTCAACGTCGGCAAGGGCGCGGTGGTGAAGAACTCCGTCATCATGCAGGACAGCGATATCATGGAGGGGGCCGAGCTCGAGAACGTCATCTTCGACAAGGCCGTCACTATCCGCCGCCGCGGCCGCCTCGTCGGCCAGCCGCTCTACCCGATCGTGGTGGGCAAGAACACGACGATCTGACGCGCGCCCGCGTGGGGGAATAGGATCTACCAGGGCCTCGCGCTCCTCTCGGGAGGGGCGCGGGGCCCTGCTCTTTATCCGGCAATCCGCAGGGGGATTGCCGCGTGGAACGAGGCCCGGCCGGGCCCGCCGGGCGGGCGAAAGGGCGAAAGACGGAACAGAGCGTTATAATTTGGGGTATGTATTGCCAAAGCGGGGGAGATTGGATATAATAGATTTGGTGTATGGGGCTTCCCATGCCAGCCACATGTTACTTATATTAAGGAGGTCTTTCCCATGGTCAAAGTTGCTATCAACGGTTTCGGCCGCATCGGCCGCCTGGCGTTCCGTCAGATGTTCGGCGCCGAGGGTTACGTGATCGTCACCATCAATGACCTGACCAGCCCCGCCATGCTGGCTCACCTGCTCAAGTACGACACCGCCCAGAAGGGTTACTGCGGCGTGATCGGCGA
>CACZOT010000048.1 GCA_902782795.1 uncultured Eubacteriales bacterium
CGGCCACCGCCTGGGGCTGCGACCTAACCTATGATTATGTCAAGATCAACGGCGATTACCGCACCTGACCAAAGGAGAAAAAACGCAATGCAAACAGGCTTTTCCAACGCGGAGCGCGCCGAAGTGCTCGTACAGGCGCTGCCCTATATCCGCCGCTACGTGGGCAAGGTGGTCGTGGTCAAATACGGCGGCAACGCCATGGTGAATGAGAACCTCAAGCAGCAGGTGATGGAGGATATCGTCCTTCTGTGGCTGATCGGGGTGAAGATCGTCCTCGTACACGGGGGCGGCCCGGAGATCACGGAACTGATGGACAGGCTCGGCAAAAAACCCGAATTTGTGGACGGCCTGCGAGTCACCGACAAGGAGACCGTGGATATCGTGCAGATGGTCCTGGCGGGCAAGGTGAACAAGACGCTCGTAAACCTCCTGGAGATGAAGGGCGGGCGCGCCGTGGGCCTGAGCGGCATGGACGGCCGCCTCATCGAGGCGAAGATCAAGGACGAGCGCCTGGGATACGTGGGGGAGATCACCCGCGTGCACATCCAGCCCGTGACCGACCTCCTCGACCGCGGTTACATCCCCGTGGTCTCCACCGTGGGGTGCGACAGGGAAGGCAACGCCTACAACATCAACGGCGACACGGCCGCCGCGCACATCGCCGGGGCGCTGGCGGCAGAGAGGCTCATCATGATGACGGACATCGCCGGCATCCTCCGCGACAGGAACGACCCGTCCTCCCTGATCCCGGAGATCACTCTCGCCGAGGCGAAGGGCCTCTACGAGACAGGCGTCATCTCCGGCGGCATGATCCCCAAGGTGGATTGCTGCATCGAGGCCATCCGCCAGGGTGTGAAGAACGTGGTCATCATGGACGGGCGCGTGCCCCATTCCATCCTCATGGAGCTTCTGACGAACGAGGGCGCGGGCACATGGATCCGGGAGGGAGAATAACGCATGAACATCAAACAGACCGATAAGCAGTATATCGCGGGCACCTACAACCGCTTCCCCGTGGAGATTGTCTCCGGCAAAGGCTCCCTGGTGGTGGACGAAAACGGCAAGGAATACATCGACATGGGCTCCGGCATCGCCGTGACCAGCTTTGGCGTCGCGGACGAGAAATGGGTCGAGGCCGTCGCCGCGCAGGCCGGCAAGGTGCAGCACATGTCCAACCTCTATTACACCGAGCCCTGCGCGCTCCTGGCCAGGGAGCTGTGCGAGCGCACGGGCATGGCGAAGGTGTTCTTCTCCAACTCCGGCGCGGAGGCGAACGAATGCGCCATCAAGGTGGCGCGCAAATGGGCGGCGGAGAAGAAGGGGCCGGAGCATTTCACCATCGCCACGCTGAAAAACAGCTTCCACGGCCGCACGCTGACGACGCTCGCCGCCACGGGGCAGGAGCACTACCATGAACTCTTCCAGCCCCTGACGCCGGGCTTTGCCCACGTGGAGGCGGGGAACATGGCGGAGCTGGAGGCTCTGGCCGCGTCCACGCCCCTGGCCGCGGTGATGATCGAGTGCATCCAGGGCGAGGGCGGCGTCCTGCCCATTTCGCGGGAGTACGCCGAGGCGCTCTCGCGCTTCGTCAAAGAACGGGATATCCTCCTCGTGGTTGACGAGGTCCAGACGGGCAACGGCCGCACGGGAAGGCTCTATTCCTACATGCATTACGGCCTCGAGCCGGATATCGTGTCCACCGCCAAGGGCCTGGCGGGCGGCCTACCCCTGGGCGCGACGCTCCTCTCCGGGAAGGTGCAGGGCATTCTCGGCTTTGGCGACCACGGCTCCACCTTCGGCGGCAACCCGGTCTGCTGCGCAGCGGCGCTGAGCGTGCTCGGGCGCATCGACGAGGACCTGCTCGGTCAGGTGCGGGCGAAGGGCGAATGGCTCAAGGCCGCGTTCCAGGGCGCGGAGGGAATCGAGGGCGTCACGGGCCTGGGGCTGATGCTCGGCCTCAAGACCACGAAGCCAGCGGGGGAGGTCGTCGCGAAATGCATGGAAAACGGCGTCCTCTGTTTGACGGCCAAGGACAAGGTCCGCCTGCTCCCGGCGCTGAACATCCCCATGGAGCTTCTGGAAAAAGCCGCCGCAGTGATCAAGGCCGCCTGCGCCGGATAAGGAGGGAACAGGATGAATCTGAAAGGCCGGAGCTTCCTCAAGCTCCTCGATTTTACCCCGGAGGAGATCGTCTTCCTGCTGGATCTGGCCGCCGACCTCAAGCAAAAGAAGAGGGCCGGCGCGCCGCACCGCCTCTGCGAGGGCAAGAACGTCGCCCTGATCTTCGAGAAGACCTCCACGCGCACGCGCTGCGCCTTCGAGGTCGCCGCCGCGGACCTGGGCATGCACGCGACCTATCTCGATCCCACCGCCTCGCAGATCGGCAAAAAGGAATCCATCGCCGATACCGCGCGTGTCCTCGGGCGCATGTACGATGGCATCGAGTACCGCGGCTTCGGCCAGCAGAGGGTGGAGGAGCTGGCGAAGTACGCGGGCGTGCCCGTGTGGAACGGGCTCACCAACGAATTCCATCCCACCCAGGTGCTGGCGGACCTGCTCACCATCCGGGAGCACTTCGGCTCGCTCGCTGGCAAAAAGCTCGTCTACATGGGGGACGCCCGCTACAACATGGCCGATTCCCTGATGGCCGGCTGCGCGAAGATGGGCATGCGCTTTGTGGCCTGCGCGCCGGAGAAGTACTTTCCGGACGCCGCGCTCGTCGCGCAGTGCCGCGCCGTATCAGCCGAAACGGGCGCGACTCTGGAGTTTTGCTCGGATCCGGACCAGGCCGTTTCCGGCGCGGACGTGATCTACACGGACGTGTGGGTCTCCATGGGCGAGCCGGACGCGGTCTGGGCCGAGCGCATCCGGGACCTTTCTCCCTACCGCGTCACGTCTGAACTGATGGCCAGGGCGGGGGAGCAATGCCGCTTCATGCACTGCCTGCCCGCCTTCCACGATCTGGGTACCGCCATCGGCCGGGAGATTTCCGAAAAGTTCGGCATCGACTGCATGGAGGTCACAAACGAGGTCTTCGAAGGGCCGGCCTCCATCGTCTTCGACGAGGCCGAGAACCGCATGCACACCATCAAGGCCGTCATGGCGGCCACGCTGTAAATTAAGAAAGAAGCAATCCTCATGCCGAAAGACAAATCCATCCATAAAGTCCTCGTGATCGGCTCCGGGCCGATCGTCATAGGCCAGGCCGCGGAGTTCGATTACGCCGGCGCGCAGGCTTGCCGGGTCCTCAAGGACGAGGGGATCGACGTGGTCCTCGTCAATTCCAACCCCGCCACGATCATGACCGACAAGCACCTGGCCAACGAGATCTACCTCGAGGCCCTCAGCGCCGAGACAGTGGCGCGCGTCATCGAAAAGGAGCGGCCGGACGGCCTTCTCGCGGGCCTGGGCGGGCAGACGGGCCTCACCATCGCCATGCAGCTGAGCCGCGCGGGCGTATTGGAAAAATACGGCGTGCGCCTGCTGGGTACGGATATTTCCGCCATCGACAAGGCCGAGGACCGCGAGCTCTTCCGCGATACCATGCGCTCCATCGGCCAGCCGTGCGTGCCCTCGGATATCGCCGGAGACGTGGACAGGGCCCTCGCCATCGCGGAGGAGATCGGATATCCGATCATCGTGCGGCCCGCCTTCACGCTGGGCGGCACGGGCGGAGGCATCGCCCAGAATGCGGAAGAGCTGCGCTCCATCGCCCGGACCGGGCTGGATCTTTCGCCCATCCGGCAGATCCTGGTGGAAAAGTGCATCTCCGGGTGGAAGGAGATCGAATTCGAGACCATGCGGGACGCGACCGGCTGCGCCGTGTCCGTCTGCTCGATGGAAAACGTGGATCCCGTGGGCATCCACACGGGCGATTCCATCGTCGCCGCGCCGGCGCTGACCCTTTCGGACCGCGGATTTGCCATGCTGCGCCAGGCCGCGCTGGATATCGTCGCGGCCATCGGCATCATCGGCGGGTGCAACTGCCAGTTCGCCCTCAAGCCGGACGGCAGCGAGTACGCCGTCATCGAGGTCAACCCGCGCGTCTCGCGTTCCTCGGCGCTGGCCAGCAAGGCTACGGGCTATCCCATCGCCAAGATCACCACCAGGCTCGCCCTGGGTTACACCCTGGCGGAGATCCGCAATCCGGAAACAGGGGCGTCTCTGGCAGGGTTCGAGCCCGCGGTGGACTATATCGTGGTCAAATTCCCCAAATGGCCCTTCGATAAATTTGCCGGCTCCAGCCGCCGCCTGGGCACGCAGATGAAGGCCACGGGCGAGGTCATGTCCATCGCTCCGACCTTCGAGATGGCCATGATGAAGGCGGCGCGCGGCGCGGAGATCGGCTTGGACACCTTCCGGGCCGCGCCGCTGGACGGCCGCAGCGTTCTGGAACGCCTCGCCGACCAGGACGACCGGCGCATCTTCACCGTGTTCGAGGCTCTGGAGGCGGGCGTCTCCATCGAGGAGATCTACCGCGTCACCATGATCGACCCGTACTTCCTGGAAAAGATGAACAACCTCGTGGAGACGGAACGCCGCCTGCGCGAGGAGGGTCCGACAGAGGAGAACGTCCTCCGCGCCAGGGAGATGGGCTACACCGCCGCGGCGATCTCGCGCGTCAGCGGAAAAACAGTCGAATGCGAGCCCTTCTCCTACCGGATCGTGCGCACCTGCGAGAGCGTCTTCGGCTCGGAGCACCCGTACTTTTATTCCTGCACGCGGGCCCCGTGCGAGGCGCGCTCCTTCCGGCGCAGCGGAAGGCCGGTCGTCATGGTGCTCGGCTCCGGGCCGATCCGCATCGGCCAGGGCATCGAGTTCGATTACAGCTCCGTCCACTGCGTCTGGACGCTGCGGGAGATGGGCTACGACGTCGTCATCGTCAACAACAACCCGGAGACCGTCTCCAC
>CACZOT010000049.1 GCA_902782795.1 uncultured Eubacteriales bacterium
GAAGAGGACGATGGAATAGGGGCGGCGGCGCACTGCTTCGGTCAGCTGGCCGCCCTCCTCATAGCCGACGTATCCCGGAGGCGCCCCGACCAGGCGCGAGACGGAGAACTTCTCCATATACTCGGTCATGTCGATGCGCACGATGGCCTTCTCGTCATCGAACAGGGCTTGGGCGAGGGCCTTGGCGAGCTCCGTCTTGCCGACGCCCGTGGGGCCGAGGAAGAGGAAGGAGCCGATGGGGCGGTTGGGGTCCTGGATGCCGGCGCGGGAGCGCAGGATGGCCGCGGCGACCTTCTCGACGCCCTCATCCTGGCCGATGACGCGCTCGTGCAGCGTGTCGTCCAGGCGAAGGAGCTTCTCGCGCTCGCTCTCCATGAGCTTGGCCACGGGGATGCCGGTCCAGCGCGCCACGATGCGGGCGATCTCCTCCTCGGTGACGCGGTCGCGCAGGAGGGTGTGCTCCTCCTTCTCGCGGGAGGCCTTCTCGCTCTCGGCAAGCTTCTTCTGGAGCTCGGGCAGGCGGCCGTAGGTGAGCTCGGCGGCCTTGTTGAGATCGTAATTGCGCTGGGCAAGCTCGATCTCGGCGTTGACCTTCTCGATCTCCTCGCGGATGGCCCGCACGGAGCCGATGGAGTTCTTCTCGTTTTCCCACTTGGCCTTCATGGCCGTGAACTCGGCGCGCTTTTCGGAGAGCTCCTCCCGGAGGGCGGTGAGGCGCTCCTGGGTGCGCTCGTCGGTCTCGCGGGCCAGGGCGGCTTCTTCGATCTCCAGGCGCATGATCTGGCGCTGCAGGGTATCCAGCTCCGCGGGCATGGAATCGATCTCCGTGCGCACCATGGCGCAGGCCTCGTCCACCAGGTCGATGGCTTTGTCCGGCAGAAACCGGTCGGTGATGTAGCGGTTGGAGAGCGTGGCCGCGGCGATGAGCGCCTGGTCGTCGATCTGCACGCCGTGGAAGACCTGGTAGCGCTCCTTCAGGCCGCGCAGGATGGAAATGGTGTCCTCGAGGGTCGGCTCCTGCACGAGCACGGGCTGGAAACGGCGCTCCAGGGCGGCGTCCTTTTCGATGTACTTGCGGTATTCGTCCAGCGTGGTCGCGCCGATGCAGTGCAGCTCGCCCCGGGCCAGCATGGGCTTGAGGATGTTGCCAGCGTCCATGGAGCCTTCGGTCCGGCCCGCGCCGACGATGGTGTGCAACTCGTCGATGAAGAGGATGATGCGGCCCTCGCTCTTGGCGACCTCGGCCAGCACGGCCTTGAGGCGCTCCTCAAACTCGCCGCGGAACTTGGCCCCGGCGATCAGAGCGCCCATGTCCAGCGAGAACACGGTGCGGTCCGCGAGGTTCTTGGGCACGTCGCCGCGCACGATGCGTTGCGCCAGCCCCTCGACCACGGCGGTCTTGCCGACGCCCGGCTCGCCGATGAGCACCGGGTTGTTCTTGGATTTGCGCGAGAGGATGCGGATCACGTTGCGGATCTCCTCGTCGCGCCCGATGACCGGGTCCAGCTTCTGCTTGCGCGCCAAGTCGACCAGGTCCTGCCCGTACTTTTTCAGGGCGTTGTAAGTGTCCTCCGGGCTGTCGCTCGTGACCTGGGCGCTGCCGCGCACCGTCTTGAGCGCATCAAGCACCTTGGAGCGCTCGACGCCATGGCGGCGGAAGAGCTCCTGGAGGGCGGGCTCGGCCTTGTCCATCAGGGCGAGGAAGATATGCTCCACAGAGACGTACTCGTCCTTCATGCGCCCGGCCAGCGCTTCGGCCTCGTTGAGGGCGTCCTCAACGGCGCGGGTAACGTAGACCTTGTCCGCCTCACGGCCCGGCCCGCCGACCTTCGGCAGGCGCGCGATGGCCGCCTCGCAATCGCGCTGCATGGCCTGGGGCTCCGCACCCACAGCCGTGCACAGCTCGGGAATGAGGCCGCCCTCCTGCGAGAGCAGCGCGTGGAGCAGGTGGGCCTGTTCGATCTGCTGGTTGCCGTAGGTCACGGCCAGGCGCTGCGCGGCCTGCACCGCTTCGACGGATTTCTTGGTGAATTTCTGA
>CACZOT010000050.1 GCA_902782795.1 uncultured Eubacteriales bacterium
GGGTGCGCCCGTGAGCGCGCGTTCAAGGCCATTCCGTCGCGAGGGATGGCGAATGGAAGTGGTACCGCGGTCAGACACCGCCTTCCCCGGCCCGCGCCGGAGAGGGCGCTTTTTATTGGAAAAGAACGCATCATCACAAGGGAGGGCTCAAAAACATGCAATTCACGGAAGAAGTCTTCTCCAGAAACCTGCGCGCCGTCAACGGCAGCGCCATCCGCGACATCTTCAAGCTCCTGGGCAAGCCGGGGATGATCTCCTTCGCGGGCGGCAATCCCTCGAACGCGGCCCTGGAACCCCAGGTGATCGCTCCGATCGCCGCGGAAGTGATCGAAATGATCGGCGCGCCGGTGCTCCAGTACGGCGGCACGGAGGGCTTCATGCCCCTGCGCGAGAGCGCCGCAGCCTTCCTGCGCACCTCCGGCGTGGTGTGCGAAGCGAGCCAGATCCTTCCGACGCAGGGCTCTACCCAGGCTATCGACCTGCTGCTCAAGGCCCTCGTCGACCCGGGCGATACCGTCCTGTGCGAGAGCCCGACCTTCCTGGGCACCATCCAGGCCATGCGCACCTACGGCGCGAACATCGTCTCCGTGCCGACCGACGAAGAGGGCATGATCCCGGAGGCGGCCGAGGAAGCCATCCGGAAGCATCATCCCAAGCTCCTCTATATCATCCCCTCCTTCCAGAACCCCACGGGTGTGACGCTCAGCCTCGAGCGCCGCAAGGCCATCGCGGCTCTGGGCGCGAAGTACGGCGTGGTCATCGCCGAGGACGACCCCTATCGGGATCTGCGCTATTCGGGCGAGGCGCTGCCGAGCATCCAGTCCTTCGACGAGGAAGGCTGGGTCGTGTACCTGTCCAGCTTCTCCAAGCTCATCTCGCCCGGCATGCGCGTGGGCTGCGCGGTGGTCAAGCCCGCCACGCTCCTGCGCAAGATGGTCATCGGCAAGCAGTCCACCGACGTCCATTCGCCCCAGCTGAACCAGGCTATCGTGGACAATTATCTGCGAAAAGGCCTCTTGCCCGCGCACATCGAGCGCATCTGCGGCCTCTACCGCGAGCAGCTCGCCGCCATGCTGGAGGGCTTCTCCGCCTTCCCGGATGGCACGAGCCACACCACGCCCCAGGGCGGCCTCTTCGTCTGGGCCCGCCTGCCGGAGGGCCTGGACGCCCAGAAGCTCCTGCAGAAGGCCGTGGAGGCGAACGTCGCCTTCGTGCCCGGCATGCACTTCTACCCCGAGGGCGGCAACGCCAACACCCTGCGCCTCAACTTCTCCAATTCCGAAGTGCCGCAGATCCGCGAGGGCATGGCGCGCCTGGCGGAAGTACTCAAACGGGGGTAAAACGATGGAATACACGCTGAAAAACGGCAAGACGGTCACGATCCGCCCGCCGCAGCCGGAGGACGCCCCCGCCCTCGTCGCCCTGTTTCAACAGGCCGATACCGAGACGCGCTTTTTGTCGCGCGAGCCCGGCGAGTTCGACTATACCGTCGAGCAGGAGGCGGAGCTCGCCCGGAGGATGCTCGAGGCGCCGGACCGCTCCTGGTTCGCGGTTTTTCTGGACGGCAAGCTCGTGGGCCAGTCCTCCGCGGCGCTGCATGGCAGCCGCTCCCGCTTCCGGCACCGCGCGGGCGTGGGCTTCGTGCTCCTCAAGGAATACTGGGGCATGGGCATCGGCGGCAAGATGATGGAGACGTGCCTTGCCTGGTGCCGCGAGCATGGCGCGGAGCAGGTGGAGCTGGAGGTCGTGGCAAACAATTACCGCGCACTGCAGATGTATCTCTCCTTCGGTTTCAAGATTACCGGCCGCCGCCCCAATGGCATCAAATACGCCGACGGGACGTACGCCGACGAATACCAGATGGTCAAGCAATTCTAAACATACAAGGAAAGGGTGTTTCCCATGAGCAACGCACTGGATATCCTCCGCGAACGCGGATTCGTCAAGCAGGTCACCTTCGAGGAAGATCTGTACAAGGCCTTCGATCAGGGCATGGTCACCTTCTACACCGGCTTTGACCCGACTGCCGACAGCCTCCACATCGGCCACTACATCCCGATCATCGCCATGGCGCACCTGCAGCGCGCGGGCCACAAGCCCATCGCCCTCATGGGCGGCGGCACGGGCATGATCGGCGATCCCTCCGGCAAGAGCGACCTGCGCAAGGTCCTCACCGTGGAGGATATCGACCGCAACGTGGAATGCTTCCGCAAGCAGATCGGCCGTTTCCTGGATTTCGACCCGGAAAAGCCCAACTGCGCCATGATCGTCAACAACGCGGATTGGCTGCGCAACCTCAATTACATCGATTTCCTGCGCGACGTCGGCGCGCTGTTCTCCGTCAACCGCATGCTCACGGCCGAGTGTTACAAGCAGCGGCTGGAGCGCGGGCTCACGTTCCTGGAGTTCAACTACATGCTCATGCAGTCCTATGATTTCCTGGAGCTCAACCATCGCTTCGGCTGCACGCTGCAGACCGGCGGCGACGACCAATGGTCCAACATGCTCTCCGGCGCGGACCTCATCCGCCGCAAGGACGGCAAGCCCGCCTTCGCGCTGACGTTCCAGCTGCTGCTGACCCACGACGGGCGCAAGATGGGCAAGACCGAAGCCGGCGCCCTCTGGCTCGATCCGGAGAAGACCTCCCCCTACAACTTCTACCAGTACTGGCGGAACGTGGACGACAAGGATGTGGAAAAGTGCCTGGCGCTGCTCACCTTCCTGCCCATGGATGAA
>CACZOT010000051.1 GCA_902782795.1 uncultured Eubacteriales bacterium
GATCCGCTGGAGCGATTACGAACTGGGCGAGGAGCTTGCCAACGCCATCACGCACGGCGTCGGGGCGCTTCTGTCCGTGTGGGGCATGGTGGCGCTGATCCTACGCGGCGCGCGCATGCATTCGCCCATCGCGGTGGTGAGCGCGGCGCTCTACGGCGCGACGCTCTTTCTGCTCTATCTGGTCTCCTGCCTGTACCACGCCCTGACCGCCCCGGGGGCCAAGAGGGTCTTCCGGGTGCTGGACCACTGTACGATCTTCCTGCTCATCCTGGGCAGCTACATCCCCGTGACCCTGGTGCTGATCGGCAGCTGGAAAGGCTGGGCGCTCTTCGGCGTGAACGCGGCCCTGGCCGCGCTGGGCGTCACCCTCACGGCGGTGGATATGCGCCGCTGGAAAAAGCTGGGTATGGCGCTGTACATCGCCATGGGCTGGCTGGTGATGGTCGCGCTGGGCACGGTGGTGCGCTCCCTTTCGCCCGCGGGCGTGGCGCTGCTGATCGGCGGCGGCCTGTGCTACACGGCGGGCATCGCCTTCTATCGGCGCAAGGGGCGCAAATGGATGCACGCCCTGTGGCATCTGTGCGTGATGGCGGGCAGCTTCCTCCACTTTTTCATGATCTACGGCAGCTTCTGCTGATCACCCCGGTATTTTCAGAGAAAGAGAGGCCTTTCCCATGAACGACTATGTGATCGTGACCGATTCCTCCTGCGATCTCCCCGCCAGCCTGGCGGACGAGATGGAGCTCATCGTGGTGCCCCTGACAGCGGTCCTGGGCGGCAGGCAGTACACCAACTTCCTGGATTGGCGCGAGATCCCCCCGCATGAGTATTTCGACGCCATGCGCGGCGGCGCCACGGGCTATACCTCCGCGCCGAACGTGGACCGCTTCCTCGAGGCCATGCGCGAGCCCCTCAGCCAGGGCAAGGATATCCTCTACCTGGGCTTCTCCTCCGGCCTGAGCGCCACCTACAACAACGGCTGCGCCGCCGCCGAGGAGCTGCGTCCCCAGTTCCCGGAGCGCAAGATCCTCACGGTGGATACGCTTTGCGCCTCCCTCGGCCAGGGCCTGATCGTCCACCTGGCCGTGGAGCAGAAAAAGGCCGGCAAGAGCATCGAGGAGGTGCGCGATTTCGTCCTCGAGACCCTGCCGCATCTGTGCCACTGGTTCACCGTGGAAGACCTCAAGTACCTGCACCGCGGCGGGCGCGTCTCCCGCGCCACGGCCATCGTGGGTACGATCCTCTCCATCAAGCCCGTGCTCCACGTGGACGACGAAGGCCACCTCATCGCCATGGGCAAGGTGCGCGGCCGGATGGCCTCCATCAAGTCCATGTTCGAGCACATGGTCGAGAGCGTCACCGAGCCGGAGAAGCAGGTGGTCTACATCAGCCACGGCGACTGCCGCAAGGACGCCGATACCCTCGCGGCCATGATCCGCGAGAAGCTGGGCGTGCAGAGGTTCGTCATCAACGAGATCGGCCCGGTCATCGGCGGCCACGCCGGCCCGGGCACCCTCGCCCTCTTCTTCCTGGGCGACAAGAGATAAACGGCGCGTTCGCGTGACAGGCACCCATCGCCTCCATATGAGGCGGCGGGTGCTTTTTTTATGGAAATCATTCGACAAAGCGACGCTTTGCGGCGGGAAAGGTCGATTTTCGGCGGCAACCCCTGCGGCCCGGAAACCGCGGCGAACGCTGCCTTTTCCCCGGGCGGGCCGGAAAAGGAGAGGAAAACCATGTCGCGCGCATCCTGCCGAAGGCGGGCGGGGAGGTCGAAAAAACGACAGGAGGGAGGGACACGGATTTCTGTTTTCCGGGGACGAGTCTTCGTATAATCGCTCTCGGGCGGTGAGGAGATGCGGACGGGGCCGGGATATTTCCTCTGGAATTTCGCCATGGACGCGCTCCTCGCGGGCTGCGCGGCGCGGCTGTGCGGAAGGGAGAAGGCGGCGCCGATGCTCCTGGCGGGGCTGCTCGGCGCGGTCTACGCCGTGACGGCCCGCGGCTGGATGCGGGGCCTGGGCGGCATGGCCCTGGCGGCCCTGGCCATGGCGGCGACGGCGGCGCGTCCGCGCTCGGCCGCGGAGCTCTTGCGCGCGGCGGCGGCCCTGCTGGGGGCGAGCCTCTTCGCCGGCGGGGCGCAGCTGCTCCTGCGGCAATGGGGATCGTCGGACACGGCTGCCCAGGCGGCGAGCGCTCTGGCCGGCGCGGGGCTGTTCCTCTGGACGGGCCGGGCCAGGCGCGCGCGGCTGCAGACCTGGGAGGTGCAGCTCATCCTGCGCACGGAGTGGGGCGCGGCGCGCTTCCGGGCCCTGGTGGACACGGGCAACCGCCTCCACGAGCCCGTCAGCGGCCTGCCGGTGCTCATCGCGGAGGAGCGCGTCCTGCGGCGGGCGCTCCCGCCCGGGTTCGACGCGGAGAAAAACGCGCGCCGACCGCCTTCGCCGTTTCGCGCGGTGGGCTACGGCGTGCTGGGCGCGGCGGGCCGCATGGCCTGCTTCCGGCCGCGTGAGCTGCTGGTCTCCTACGGGAGCGGGTGGCTGCGCGCGCCGGACGTTTGGGTGGCGGTGTATCCCGGGCGGATCCCGGGGCAGGTGAGCGCGCTGGCGCCGACGGTGATCGGCACCATCGAGCGGGCGGGCCGTCCGCGCGGGGCGGATATTTCCTGAATATAACGGGCAGGGGAGGGATCGGCAATGGCGGCGGCGATGCGATCGGTTCGGCAAACGGTTTTGGGGTTGGTGATCCGCGTGCGGCGCGGCACGGTATGCTACATCGGCGGGAGCGACACGCTGCCCGCGCCCTTGGACAGGGAGGCGGAGGCGGCGGCCGTCGCGGCGGCCCTGGGCGGGGACCTGGAAGCGCGCAACGCCCTGATCGAGCACAACCTTCGCCTGGTGGTGTTCCTGGCGCGCAAGTTCGAGAACACGGGCCTGGGCATCGAGGATCTCATCTCCATCGGCACGATCGGCCTGATCAAGGCGGTGAACTCCTTCAACCCGGGCAAGAACATCAAGCTGGCGACCTACGCCTCCCGCTGCATCGAGAATGAGATCCTCATGGTGCTGCGGCGCACCTCCCGCCGGCGCGGGGAGGTCTCCTTCGACGAGCCGCTCAACGTGGACTGGGACGGCAACGAGCTGCTCCTCAGCGACGTGCTGGGCACCGAGCCGGATATCGTCTCGCGCGATCTGGATTCCTCCGCCGAGCGGGAGATGCTCCTGAGCGCGGTGCGCCGCCTCTCCGAACGCGAGCGCAGCATCGTCGATCTGCGCTACGGCCTCGGCGGCGGCCAGGAGCATACCCAGAAGGAGGTCGCCGATATGCTCGGCATCTCCCAGAGCTATATCTCCCGCCTCGAAAAGCGCATCATCGGCAAGCTCAACCGCGAGCTGGCGATGATGGC
>CACZOT010000052.1 GCA_902782795.1 uncultured Eubacteriales bacterium
CCGCGAGCCACTCCTCGGTTGTGCGATTCCACAGGGGCAGGCCGTCGTCCAGGAGATCTCCTTCGATCACGCGGATGTTCCATGCGGCCATCTGCTCCGCTGTCAGATACGGGTTCAGCTTCACCAGCAGGCGCGCTCCTCGTCTGGCGACGCGCGCGACCTGCGAAAGAGCTTCACGGGCGTCGCAGGGGAAGAGATTATCGAGGATGTTGGAGAGGACGATCGCGTCCATGGAGGCGGCGGACAGCCCCTGCAGCGCCTCGACGCCGCCGCGCAGGAGACGGAAGGAACCTGTGCGAGAGAGCGCTGCGCGCGCTTCGGCCATTCGCACATCTTCTGCGGAGAGATCGACGCCGATGTGCTCCCGCGTCCCGCGCAGCGCGCAAAGCAGCAGGAGCGAACCGTTCCCGCAGCCGAAGTCGAGCACAGTCTGCGCGCCTTCGCAGAGCCAATCGAGCGCCATATCGAGGGCCGCGCAGCCGGTTTCCTTCCGCGCGGGGAAGCGCGCCTCCTCCGCGGCAAACACCTTGTCCCAATAGCGGGCCGATTTCACGTACCGCTCCATCAGCGTGTCTCCGGGGCGGCGAGCGCGCGGGCCTTGTCGGCGTCCGGAGTGACGTAGAAGGTCGTCTGGTGCGTGAAGGTGACGAACCCGGGCTTCGCGCCCGAGGGCTTTTTCACGAATCGACGCTCGGTCATATCCACCGGCACGTTCGATGAAGCCGCGCCTTTGCTGTACAGCGCCGCGAGCATGGCCGCCTCGCGTACGCTCTGCTCGTCCGGATCTGGCCCGCGCAGGATCACATGGGAGCCGGGCATGTCCTTGGCGTGCAGCCAGCGATCCGTCGGCGCTGCGGAGAAGGTGAGCCGCTCGTTCTGCACGTTGTTCTTGCCCACCAGGATCTCCCGGCCGCCGCTGGAGAGGAAGCGCATGGGCCTGGACTGCGGCAGCGCCTTCATCTGGCGGCGGTTGCGGCTGGCGCTGACGTACCCGAGCTTTTCCAACTCGGCGCGGATCTCCTGGAGATCGGCCTCGTCGGCGCTCTTCTCGAGATTGGCCAGCTGCCCTTCGAGATAGCTGAGCTCCTCGCGGGATTCCGCCGCCTGCTTCTCAGCGAGGGAGGCGGCGTTGCGCGCCTTCTGATAGAGCTTGAAGTATCGCTGCGCGTTGCGGGCGGGAGACATGCTCTCGTCCAGGGCGATCTCGATGAGAGCGCAGTTCTCGTCGTACCAGTTGGGCAGAGAGACGGACTTCGCGCCGCGCGGAATCTGCGCGATGGAAGCGTTGAGCAGCTCGCCCTTGATGCGATATTCCTCCATGTGCTCGGCGTCCTTGAGGGTCTGAAGGCGGATGGCGAGCTTTTTTTCACAGCGCTCGATATTGCGCCGCAGCACGTGCCGGATCGCCGTGGCCTTCTGGAACACGCGCTGGATATCGTCCCGGACGGAGTAGTATTCGTCCATGGCTTCGGAGATCGTGGGGAAACGGCGCATCTGAAAATGCGAGCGCGTCCCGTAGGGGAAGGCGCAGATCTCCACCGGCGTGCCGCTCTCGTCGTAGTAGACCACGGGATCGACGCGGTCCTGGGCGGAGGCGAGCCATTCGGCCACCCGGGCGCAGACCTCGTCCAGCCTGGCCGGATCGATCAGCGCTTCGCCGTCGCCCGCGGCGTACAGGGACAGTTCCTCGGCGGTCTGCTCGGAAAGGCCCATGATCTGCCTGGCCAGGGCCTTGCGCAGGAGGCCGTCCTCTCCCTGGAGGCGCGCCGCCAGGGCGGCCGGGTCGAGGCCGTCCCTCTGGAGCTTATCCTGCATGGGAGGCCTCTCGTACAGGAGACCAGGCAGAACCTGGCGCACGCTGGAGACGTCGGCCGGGACGCGCCGCGCGCTTTCGAGGATGCGACCGTTTTGGTCGTACAAAATGAGGTTGGAATGGCGCCCCATGCACTCGCAGGTGAGCGTCAGCTCGCAAGGGTCGCCCAGCTCATCCGTGCCTTCGAAGACAAAATCCAGGATGCGGTCGCCCATGAATTGGGAAACCCGGCGGATGCGGCACCCGGCGGCCCGCTTTCTCAGCAGCATGCAAAACGCCGGCGGTTCCAGAGGGTTGGCGCGCTTGACGGAAGTGAACTGCGCCCGCGCCGCGCCCGCGTTGGCGCTGAGCAGCAGCACGCGGGATACTCCGGGACAGCGCAGCCCCAGGAGGATCTCATCCGCCTCCGGCTGCGTGACCTTATCGATGCGCGCGCCCTGCATCGCGTCGTCCAGTTCCCGGGCGATCAGGCCCAGAGTGAAACCGTCCATCGGCATGGCAAACCACTCCCGTTGCGAAAAATGCATCATCCAAATGATACCACGGCCCCGTCCTGCCCGCAACCGCAAAGATGTAAAGCGCCGCGTGGGCGTGCAATCCGGTCGGAACTGTGCTACAATAGGAGCGGCCCGGCAATGCATAGCCCCGTCCGGCGCGGAATAGCATGGAAGTGCATTTTCCAGCGTTAGGAGGGACAAAAATGCCATTTCCCATGAGCCAGCGAAAGCTGTATCTGCTCGCGGTAGCGATCCTCGCCCTGGCGGTCGTCCTCGCGGTGGGCTTCGGCCATTTCCACTCCGGGACGGCGACGCAAGCCCCTGTCGTGACAGCCTCGCCGCTGCCCACGGCCGCGGTGCGCACGCCTGCGCCTCTGCCCGCAGGCGAGGAGGCCGAAGAGACCGCCTCCGCCGCCACCCCTACGATGACGACCGTCGCTTACTATCAGGACAACTACGGCTATCTCGTGCCCGTGGCGCGGGAGATCCCCCAGGAGGAAGGCGTCGCCAAGGCTACCCTCAGCCTCATGGTCAAGAGCCTCTATAACGACATGGAGGCGGCGCGCCTGGGCCTGCGGACGGTCCTGCCCGAGGGCACGCGGATGGAGCTGGATATTACGCGCGACAAGATCGCCCGCATCGATCTGAGCGCCGAGGCAGCCTCGCTTCCAGACGCGCAGAGCGAATCGGTCATGGTGAACGCCATCGTGCAGACTCTCACGCAGTTCGATACCGTGGACGCGGTGGAGATCACCGTCGAGGGCCAGAAGCTCGAAAAGCTGCCCAACGGAACTCGCGTTTCCGGGCAGCTCACGCGCGGCTCCATCAACCTGGAGAGCACCAGCCTCAACGCCGCTGAGGCTTCGTCCGTGACGCTCTATTTCCCCTCGGAGGACGGCACGCTCCTCGTGCCCGTGACGCGCCTGGTGGCCGGCAACCCGGATATCGACACCGCCGTCCTGGAGCTGGCCAAGGGGCCGCGCGCTTCCGGCCAGCTGGAGGAAGCCCTGCCGGTGGGCACGGGGCTGATCAGCGTGAAGGTGGTGAACGGCGTCGCGCAGGTCAACTTCACCGAGGATTTCATCCACATCGTGGAGGAAAGCGACGGCGGCCGCATGGCCCTCAAGGCGCTGATGCTCACCTGCGCGAACTTCGACGGCGTCAGGGGCGTGCAGATCTTCGTCGAGGGCAAGGAGTACGATCCCGGCCTGGACACCATGGCGATCCCTACGCTCGTCAACACGGCCTCCGCCCTGGAACAGGCCATCGCCACGCAATCTTCGCGGATCTTTGAATAAACACACGAAAGGGAGAGGACCCATATGCGCACGAATGAACGGGCCGCGGACCAGCTGCGGCCGGTGACGATCGAGACCAACTATACCGAAATGGCGGCGGGCTCCGCGCTGATCACATGCGGCAAAACTCGCGTTTTGTGCACCGCGTCGATCAGCGAGGGCACGCCGCCCTTCCTCAAAGGAACGGGCCGCGGCTGGCTCACGGCCGAATACGCCATGCTCCCCGGAGCCACGCCCCAACGCAAGCCCCGCGAATACCAGAAGCGCGACGGCCGCAGCGTGGAGATCGCCCGGCTGATCGGCCGTTCGCTGCGCTCGGCGGTGGATATGACGCTGCTGGGCGAGCGAACCGTCACCATCGACTGCGACGTCCTTCAGGCGGACGGCGGCACGCGCACGGCCTCCATCACGGGTGGGTTCGTCGCGCTGTGTCTGGCGGTGGATAAGCTCTTGGCAAAGGGCGTGCTCAAGGATTCCCCCGTCGCGAGGCAGGTGGCCGCCGTCAGCTGCGGGCTGGTGTGCGACGAGGAACTGCTGGACCTCGAATACATCGAGGACAGCGCCGCCCAAGCGGATATGAACATCGTCGCGGCGCGGGACGCGAAAGGCGAGCTCGCCTTCACGGAGGCGCAGATCACAGGCGAAAAACGCACTGTCCGCAGGGAGGAGCTTCTCGATCTTCTGGATCTGGGAGAGAAGGGCATCCGCACGCTCATGGAACTGCAGCGCGAAGCGCTGGGCGATGCGGCCGCGGTCATTGGAAAAAAGCCCCGGCTCGTCGTGGCGACGAACAACTTCGGCAAGCTCAAGGAGATGAAAGCGCTCCTGGGTGGACGCTTCGACGTCGTCAGCATGCGGGAGGCGGGCGTGCAGCTCGAGGCCGAAGAGACGGGCGAGACGTTCGATGAGAACGCCCTCATCAAGGCGAACGCCCTCTTTGCCGTCACCGGCACAGCCACCATCGCCGACGACAGCGGATTGGCCGTGGACGCGCTGGACGGCGCGCCGGGCGTCCACAGCGCGCGTTATGCCGGCGTGCACGGCGACGATTCCGCCAACAACGAAAAGCTGCTCCACGAATTGGAGAACACTCCGGACTCGGAACGCGCCGCCCGGTTCGTCAGCGCGGTGGCTCTTGTGCGGCCGGGCAGGAAACCGCTCGTGGCCCATGGGGAATGCCGCGGCACGATTCTGCGCGCGCCCCGCGGCGAGGACGGCTTCGGATACGATCCGCTTTTCCTTTCCGATGACCTGGGCGTAACCTTCGCCGAGGCGGGCATGGAGGAGAAGGGGAAGGTCTCGCATCGCGGCAGGGCGGTGGAGGAGCTTTTGCGCCTTCTGGACGGAGAAGCCGAATGAGCGAGAACGTCTTTTTCCCCGGGGCGCAGATCATTGCGGTCGTCAGTGACAGCCACCAGGACCGCGCCATGCTGGACCGCTTCGCAAGGGAGCTTACAGGCGCGCAGGGGATCCTGCATCTGGGAGACTGCCTCCCGGATGCTGGATATCTCGCGGAAAAATGCGGCATTCCCATGTACTGCGTGCGTGGAAACGTGGAGAGCGCTTCCGGCCCCATGGAGATCCAGGGGCGCTTGGCAAGCCTCGATGGCCCGCGCTTCCTCGCCTGTCACGGCTACAGGTGGGATGTGAAAAACGGCCTGTATTCCCTCTATTATCACGCCCTGGAGGCGGAGTGCCCGCTCGTCTTCTACGGTCACACCCATATCGCGAACGAGCTGCGCGAGGACGGCGTACGCCTTCTGAACCCCGGCGCTCTGCGAGACGGGCGCTATCTGCTCTATACGATCGCGACGGGAGAGGCCCAGTGGCGCTCTCTGCGCCCTTGACGAACCCACCAGCCGGGGGTACAATACCACCCGTAAGCCAAAACACAGGAGGAATACCACAATGCTGAAGATCGGTATGGTCGGCATGGGCGGCATCAGCAAGGCCCACCGCAACGCTTGGAAACAGGTCCCGGAAGCCCAGGTCGTCTGTGTGTGCGATATCCGCCCCGAGAAGGCCGACGCCGCCGCCGAGGATACCGGCGCGCGCCCGTATACGGATTTTGACGAGATGCTCGCCAAGGAGCAGTTCGATATCCTCGATATCTGCCTGCCCACCTACCTGCATGCCGATTTCGCCGTCAAGGCCATGGATCACGGCATCCACACCATCACTGAGAAACCCATCTCCCTCAAGAAGGCCGACGTCCGCCGCGTCTACGAGGCCGCGGAGCGCAACCATGTCCGCTTCATGGTGGCCCATGTGCTGCGCTGGTGGCGCGAGTACGTCTTCCTCAAGGACGCCATCGATTCTGGCCGCTACGGCAAGCTCCTCTCCGGGCAGATGTTCCGCTTGGGCAACACGCCCAAGTGGTCCTGGGACAACTGGATGCGCGATCCGGAGCGCTCCGGTCTGGTGCCGTTCGATCTGCACATCCACGATCTGGATTGGATCATCTACGAGTTCGGCAAGCCCCAGTCCATGTCCTGCCACCGTGCCG
>CACZOT010000053.1 GCA_902782795.1 uncultured Eubacteriales bacterium
GGCTGGTTGTCGGCGAACACGCCAGTCATGAGCTCGATGTATGGGCCGTCGGCGTCGGTGAGGTTACGGTCCCAGGAGCGGCCGAAATCGCCGTTGCCCCAGGTCCACTGCTTCTTGCCGGGGGAGACGTGGTGGTCCGCCACGTGCAGGAGGCCCG
This sequence comes from uncultured Eubacteriales bacterium, assembly GCA_902782795.1. Lineage (GTDB taxonomy): Bacteria > Bacillota > Clostridia > Christensenellales > Aristaeellaceae > UBA1224. The sequence goes on from CACZOT010000053.1 coordinate 158, forward strand.
CGCCCACGCCCTCGTCGTAATTGCCGATGAAATCGTAATCGGAATGGGCGGCCATGTAGCTGGTGGGCACCTTGACGTTCTTGTAGCGGGAGATATCCACGCCCGCGGAATAGTCCACCTTGTAGTATTCGCCGGTGGCGATCGGGAAGGTGGAGACCGCGCGCTTGCCGTGATCCATGACGGCGTTGACGTCCGGCGGGAAGACGGAGAAGGTATCGTCGTTGACGGGCACGGCGGGGTTGGCCCACCACAGGAAGGTCTGCGGGAGATCGGTCGGGTTGTAGAGGCGGCCGCGGATCTCAATGTAGGCCTTTCCGGGGCGCAGGGTGATCTCCGCGTTGCCCTTGGTGCCGTACATGCGGTCCGTCTCGCCGACGATGACCGTGCAGGAGCCGTCCTCCCCCCGGCGGATGGCATGGTCCACGGGCGAGAAGGTCGTCGGGCGGTGGTGCTGCGGCCAGTTGAACTCGATGCCGCCGGAGATCCACGGGCCGGTCAGGCCGACGAGCGCGGGTTTCACCACATGGTTGAAGTAGACGAAATCATAGCCGTTGGTCTTGTCCAGGGCGCGCTGGATACGGCCGCCGAGCTCGGGCAGAATCATCACGTAGAGATATTCGTTTTCGAGGATGACGGCCTTGTAGGGCATGTCCTCCTTCGTGTCCTCGATGCGCTCCGTCACCGGGAAGGGGTACACCTTGCCGCTGCTGCCCTGATAGGCGCGGCGCTCCAGGTACATGGGCACCTTTTCCGGCGCATGGACTTTATACGTCGGGAAGAAGACGGTTTCCTCGCGGACGGTCACGCTGCTGGCGTTCATGGCACGAACCCTCCCTGTTTGCAGGTTTCTACAGGGCATTATACCCGCCTTGGCCGGAAATGGAATGCAAAATCTTCCCCGGCATGGACAATCGTCCACCAAAATGCTACAATCCTTCCCGGGAGGCGATCCGCTATGGAGGATTTCAACGCCAGGCTGATGGACGGCTTTGCCGGGCAGCGCATGTTCGTGCTCGCGCCGGAGGCCTATTCCCCCTACATGCGCCACCCGCTCATCGGGCGCATGTACCTGACGGACGTGGGCTATTTTCCCCATGCCGCGCGGCATTTCCGCGAGCGGCGCGAGGGCATCGGGGAGTATATCCTCCTCTTTTGCACCGAGGGCAGCGGCTATGTGACCGTGGGCGGCAGGACCGTGCGCCTGCGCCGCAACGAGGCCTTCTGCGTCCCCCGCGGCATGAGCCATAGCTACGGCGCGGACGACGCCGACCCATGGAGCATCCTCTGGGTGCATTTCGCGGGCACGGACACGGAGCTCTTTCCCCTCCGGGAGATGCGGCCCATCTCCTTCGAATCCGAAAACGCCGTCGAGCGGCTGGGGTTTCTCTTCAGCCTGCTCTTCCGCGTGCTGCGCGCCAACTACACCGAGGGCAATTTCATCTATATTTCCGAGGTGCTCATGCTCATCCTCGCGGAGACCTTTTACCGCGAAAAGAAAAACAGCGCCAGCGAGGAGAACCGCCGCGTCACGGAGATGATCCGCTATATGCAGGCCCATATCGACCGGCCCATGACCCTGGAGGAACTCTGCGAGCGGTTCTCTCTCTCCCGCAGCTACGTGCACGCGGCTTTCCGCAACCAGACGGGCCGCAGCCCCATGGCCTTCTTCACTGACCAGAAGATGCGCCTCGCCTGCCAACAGCTGCGCGCCACTTCCCTGCCCGTGCAGAGAATCGCTCAGGGGCTCGGCTTTCAGGATCCCCTCTACTTCTCGCGCGCCTTCCGCAAGGCGATCGGCCTCTCCCCCAGCGCTTACCGCGCCCAGCAGGAGGTGGAGTGACACGCGGGGCACGCCAGGAGGCTCCGCCTCCTAGTCCTCTGCCAGGGGGAATGATTCCCCCTGGACCCCTCAATTCCGGGAAACTATAAAAGGCTCCGGTATCCTATCGTTAAGGTACCGGAGCCCGTTTCTTTTCGGGAGAACAGCTCTGTTTATGAATTGCAGAATGCCCCCAATATGGGATTCTTAAGGGCCTTTGGCCCTTAGCAGGAGTGCAGAGGGCAGAGTCCTCTGCCAGAGGCCAGGAACGGAGCCCCTGGCGTCCCCCGCCACGCCTCCGCCGCTACGCCGCGGCTTTGCCCGGGCGCGTGCGGATGACTTCCTTCCATTTGCCGCTGTTGAAGCGCAGCCAGATGAGCAGCGTTCTGAGCAGCTGGTCCACGATCAGGGCGATCCACGCGCCGTAGAGCCCCAGACCGATGGGGTTGATGCAGATATAGGCCACCAGCGGCCGCACCACCATCACGGAAATGGCGATGACCATGGCCGTGTAGCGCGTATCGCCCGCGCCGCGCAGCGCGCCGGAGAGGATGAACTGCGCCGCCTGGAAGGGCTGCGTCAGGGCGACGATGCGCAGGATGATCGCGCCGACCTGGGCGATCTCCGGCTCGGTATTGTTGTACAGGAGGATGATCCACCGGCCTCCGAAGAAGACGCCCGCGGCGATCACAAAGGCGACGATCTGGCCCACGCGCCGGGTGAAGCGGGCGTAATGCTCGGCCATATCGCTGCGGATCTTGCCCAGGCTCTGGCCGACCAGCGACGTCGCAGAGACGGCGAAGGCCTGGCCGTTCATGAAGGTGAGGGCCTGGATATTCATGCAGATGGTGTGGGTGGCGTAGGCGACGTCGCCCAGGCCTGCCACGAGGCGCGCGTAGATGACCATGCCCACGCGCATGAAGATCTGCTCCACCATGGAGGGCAGGCCGATCTTCGCCATCTCGCGGATGGATTCGCCGTCGGGCTTCGCCCAGCCGCGGGGGAACTCCAGGCGCAGGTACTTGCCCTTGCGCAGCACCGCCGCCAGGGCCATGCCCAGCGCCACGAACTGGCCGATGATCGTCGCCAGGGACGCGCCGGCGACCTCCATCCTCGGGAAACCGAGGCGGCCGTAGATGAGCAGATAGTTGAAGACCACGTTGACCACGTTCGCCGTGGTGTTGTAGATCATGGCCGTGCGCGAATCTCCCGCGCCACGCAGGCAGTTGGTGATGGTCGAGGTCAGCGCCAGGCCGAACAGGCCGACGAACTGGATGTTCAGATAGGTGATGCCGCCCCGCACGGCCACTTCGCTGATGGCGTCGCCGCCGGTCATGAAGCGGACCATGGGCTCGCAGAAAATGATGCCCAGCGCCGAGCACAGCAGCGAGAACACGAGGTTGAGCATGAGCGCCTGACGCAGGATGAGTTTGGCTTTGTCCTGCCGCCCCGCGCCCTTGTGGCGCGCGACCATGGCCATGGCGCCCACGTTCAGGGCGATGAACATGGTGGACATGAGGAACTTCGGCTGGGTGGAAAGGCCCACCGCCGAAGTCGCCCAGGAGCCGAGGGAGCCGACCATCATCTGGTCGGCCATGGCGGTGAGCTGGGTGAGCATAAGCTCGATGAACGCCGGCCAGGCAATCTGCACGACGTCCTTGTACATCATGCCTGGGGTGATGCCCTTGGGGAGCTCCCGGCCCGCTTTTTTCCCGATGTCTTCCGGTTTTCCGTCCTCCAGACGGTACAGGGCGATGTCTTTTTTCACATCCCGCTGCCTTTGGGGGGTCAGGCTTTCTTTTTCCTGGTTTTCCGACTGATTCCGATTGGCGGCGTTTGGCTGCATTGCGTTCGGATCGACCCGATCCTGCATCTCCCTTCCCAGCGCTTTTTTCCCGGGCGCGAGACGGCCCGGTGGAAAAAGTATATCATAAGCGCGCTAATAATTCAAACCCTAACGAATGGACCGAAGGTCGGAAAACGCGAATCTTTACAATCCCGGGGAACCCTTGTCTCCGGCCAGCCGTCGTACTATAATCATGGAAACAGGAATGGGAGGTGTTCCCGCATGCGCGTATTATGGGCAATCCTGGCCGTGATCTGTCTGCTCGGCGGCTGCGCGGTATCCGACGCGGGCGGCGTTTCCGGAGAGATGACTCTCACCTTTTTCGGCCCGGAAAGCGCCGACGCCATCCTTCTGCGCTGGCCGGAAGGCGCGGCCATGATCGATACCGGCCTCAACAAATACGGCGCGCGCCTGGTCGAATTCCTGCAAAGCAACGGCGTCGACCGATTGGACGCGCTCATCATCACCCATTTCGACAAAGACCACGTGGGCGGCGCGGATTCGGTCATCGAAAACATAGCAATCGGCCGGCTGCTCACCGCGGATTCCTCGAAGGATTCCAAGCAGTACCGCCAATTCCTGGAAGCGGCCGAGGCGGCGAATCTGTCCGTCGAGCGCGTCACGGAGGATCTCACGCTGGAGCTGCCGGGCCTTGCGCTCTCCATCAACGCGCCCAAGGCCCTGTACGAACAGGAAAACGACCGCTCGCTGGTGGTGCGGGCCGAATGGGGCGAGTGCTCGTTCCTCTTCGCGGGCGACGCGGAGAACGACCGCCTCTCCGACCTGCTGTCCTCGGGCGTCGCGCCGTGCACGCTCCTCAAGGTTCCCCATCACGGCCGCTATGAGCGCTTGAGCGAAGCCTTCTTCCAGGCCGCAGCGCCGCAGTGGGCCGTGATCACCTCCTCCGCCAAGGAAATGGAGGACGAGGTGGTCGTCGGGCTCCTGGAGGCCGCGGGCGCGCGGGTGCTCCTCACGCGCGAGGGCGACGTCACCGCCGTCTGCGACGGCAGGACGCTCTCCGTTTCGCAGTGATCGCGCAGAAACAGGCGCGGGCAAAACTGCCCGCGCCTGTTTCTTTGCTTTCTGGACGCTGACCGTGGTTGCGCCGTTGCCGGTCTTGCGATACTTGTGGGCCTCGCTCTTCTCCGCCCGGTCTGGGGACGTCGCCTACCTGTTTCCGGCGTCCGGATCCTGCTGATTGGCCGCGATGATCTCCCGCAGCGCGATATGGGGGTTCCGGTAGCGCGCGTTGGGATTGGGCTCCCGGATCGTCGCGAACTGGAGCGCCTTCGTGGGGCAAGCCTGGATGCAGGCCATGCAGCTGAGGCAGTGGGTATAATCGTATTCCGGCTTTCCGTCCGCCAGGCGCACGCAGCCCCTCGGGCAGACGCGCGCGCAGGTCCCGCAGCCCACGCAGCCGTCCGCGACCCGGTACAGCGGGAAGGTGTACATCGGGCCGCTTTGCCGGATCCATTCCGTAAAATGCCGGTAGAAATCGGTCTCCTCCGCGGGCGCCTGCTGGATCATGGTCTTTTTTTCGGCGATATCGCTTTTGATCGCATCGATGTGCGCGTCCACCTGTTTTTCCGCCTCGACGCCGCGCTGCTGATCCATGTCGAACACGATCAGCGCGTTGTCGTGCATGATGATGGTGTTGATGTAATCCGCCGCTTTGCCGAGGGATTCCAGCCAGGCCTGCGTGCGCTGGGCGACGCCGCCGTGGTGCATGCCGTAGGTGACGACGAGGTAGAAGTAGTCCGCCTCAAATGCGGAATCGCGAATGAATTCCTTCACCAGCCGCGGGATCTCGAACTCGAACAGCGGGCAGACGATACCGATCGTCCCGGCCTTGTAGCGCCTGTTCTCCTTGCGCATCTCCCGGGGGATGCTGAGCCGCTCCTCGTCCAGCTGTTTAGCGACATACAGGCTGTTGCCAGTCGCGGTAAAGTAGAATACCATGCCCCTTCTCCTTTCGCGGACCTCGTCCCGATCGCGTTTGCCGCGTGCTCAGCGGCGCCTCTGCTTTCCCAGCCAGCGCCACAGGGTGACGGGGCGGCCTTCGTGCATCACACGGCTGCCGTCCAGGTCGAACACGCAATCGTCGTTGAAGGTGTGGATCCAGGAGAAATGCCCCATATACTCCATGGGCCGTCCGTCGGGGAGACGGTATTTCCCGCTCCGGTCCACGATCCTCTCGAACAGGGACACATGGACGTATTCGGCCCCAGCCGCCTTGAGCCTGCGCACAAGGGGAAGGACCAGGCCGTCCGGCGGCACGATGGGATCGTTCTCCGCCTGGGTGAACCAGATGGGCGTGCGCGCGAGAGCACGGATGTCCTCGTCGCTGAAATCGCTGGGGCGCAGCGCTTCGCAGACCGGATAGGCGGCGGCGAAAAAGCCGGGATAGCTCTTGAGCATGCGCATGGTCATAAAGCCGCCGTTGGAGCAGCCGCCGATGTAGACGCGGTCCCGGTCGATATCCGGGTGCAGGTCCAGGAACTCGTCGATCAGGGCCTTGAGGGCCTCGGTGTACATGCTCTTTTCGTTGGTCAGCTCGGAAATATCCTGGTCGTTCTCGGCCCCGGAGTTCATCCAATAGGTCGGGCACTGCGGCGCGAGGACGTAGGCGGCCCCGCCCAGCTTGCGCTGGATCTCGTCGGAAGACACGGCGACCACTTTGTTGCCGGTATAGGCCATTCTGGGCTCCGTCGCGCCCTCGCCCATCCCGTGCAGCCAGATGACCAGCGGCAGCTTGTCCGGGAACGCGTGGTCCCATTCGTTGCCATAGTTGCTGTCCAGGGCGAAGAAATTCCTGCGGGCCCCCTCCAGGTCCGGAGCAAAATACCCGTAGCGCAGGGGGATCGGCTGGCAGTGCGAAACATCTTCCTTCCAGCCCGCGGTCTGGGGGCACAGGTCGCCCTCGCACTCGTCGAAGACCCAGCCGCTCGCCGGGATCCTGCCGGGGATCTCCCGCACCTGCGTCACCCGGTAATCGCACCGCACGAAGGCGTTGTAGCCGCCGGGCAAAAGGCCCGCGCCGACGGTGTAGCCCAGCGGCGAGGTGGGCTCGAAGGCCAGCTCCAGGGTGATGTATTCCCCCTCGTAGACCTTTCCGCCGTTCTCATCGCTGGGGTACGCGGCGCTGACAGGCCGGTATCCCCGGGAGGGATAGATCCTCTCCCCTGGCCACTCGCGCTGCTCCAGGAGCACTTCGCCGGTTCGCGGGTCACGCCGCTCCACGTAGACGGAGAACGTATCCTTACCGACGCACTCGGCCCGCACCGCCTGGGGCGCTTTCAGGATCAGCCTGGTGATGTAGGGGAAGTTGTCCGTCACTTCCGTAAAGGTCTTGTAGGGATACATATTGCCCGCCTCCTCGCGATCGCTTATCCTCACAGAGCTTCTTTGAGCATCTCGAAGACCTCGTCCCGCTCCAGTTTGCGCACGTTCCCGCCGGAAAGGCCGCAGGTGTCCGCCACCTGGCGGAGGGTCTCCTCGCTGACGTTCAGCCCCAGCTGGGTGAAAGTGCCGTCCAGACCGATCTCCTGGATGAAAGCGGCCAGGGCCTCCACGGCCTCCAGGGCCGTTTCCGTTTCCGTCTTTCCGGCGGGATCCACGCCGAACACCGTCTTTCCGAAGCGGGCGAACTTGTCCGCGGCGTCGTAGACGATGTGGCGGTAGTAGACGGGATGGATCACCGCCAGGGCCATGCCGTGGCTGCAGTTGGTGTATGCGCACAGCTGATGCTCGATGGCGTGACACTGGAAATCTCCCGGCTTGCCCATGTTGAAGAGGAAGGTCTGCACCAGGGAGGAATCCCACATGAGATTGCCCAGCACCTCGATGTCTTCGGGGTCGCGCAGATAGGCCCGGATGTTCTCCACGATGTCATGCATCAGCGACTCGTTCATCCGGTCCATGACGCCGGTGCCGCGGCCGAAATAGGTCTCCATGCAGTGGCTGAGGTTGTCGAACGCGCAGGCCATCAGCTGCTTTTTCGGGACCGTCCGCAGGTAGCTGGGGTCCAGGATGGCGAACTCGGCGTAGGTGCCCGGGAGATTGCCCTTGCGCCGCAGCGCCTCGTTGGTGATGCCCGCGCCGTTGTCCATTTCGGAACCGGTGCCGCTCAGGGTCAC
>CACZOT010000054.1 GCA_902782795.1 uncultured Eubacteriales bacterium
GCGTGATCTCGACGAACCTGCCGAACCGGGAGGCGTCGCCGCGGCAGGAATGGGTGTCCCGCAGGATGATCTCCGGATAACCAGGCCTGGCCTGGCGCAGGGATTCGGTCATATAGTTTTCCAGAGCCGCCTCGTCGAACGTCGGCGCGGCGATGTGCGCGGGGTTGGGTTTCCAGGTGAGGATATAGTCCTTTTTCAGCCGGTCGGCCATCTTTTCGAGGTTCGCCCAGGGGCAGGCCGCCACCCTGCGCAGCCGCGGGATGGTGAGCACGCTGTCCAGCTTTTCCGTCAGATCGTCGCAGCAGCCGTAGCCCGTCAGGCCAAAGTGCCGGAGGAGCCGCCTCTCATGCGGGAAGACCGTCTCGGCGAACATCTCCGGAGAGACGACGGCGTACTCCTGGTCCTCCGCCGCGCCCCAGATGTCCGAGTAGGAAGCCCCTTCCGGCTTTTCCACGGGCAGATCGCGGGTATAGCCGAGGCCGCCGGTATAGTGGTAGGTGTGATCGCTGTTGCAGTCGATCAGGTTTTCCTCCTCCGCCTGGCGCAGCATGCGCTCGATGCCTTCCTCGAAGAAGGAAAAGGCGTCTTCCACCATCTCCGGCTCGTCGATGAGATCGTAGAGAAGGTTGTCGTACCCGCGGAAATCGCAGTAGAGGTGGGCGATGTGGAAATCGAACACCTTGATCCGCGTCACGCGCACGTCGAGATCGTCTCCCGCGGCTTCCCGCAGGGCTTCGGCCCGCCTTTGGGCCCCCTCCCGGTCCACTGGCAGATCGGGCAGGCGCAGCCGCTTCCAATCGGAGGGCTCCTCGATGATGGGATCGTAATGCCAGCTCCCCCGCTGGTTCGTCCTGGGGACGATCTTCGGCTGCACGCCCCACACGGAGTTGAGCGGGAACCAGGCGACGGGGATATCGTAGACCTTCTCGATGGGGGTGTCGTCCCGGATGGAGGCGTAGCGGAACAGCCGGCGGCGCAGCTCCGTCTCCACCTGGCGCGCCTCCGCGCCCTGGCACTGGAGCGCGCTCTCCGGCAGGATCTCCGCCCAGGAGCCCTCGGGAGAGACGAAGATGGGCGGCCGCTCCCCCTGAAGCGAGGTGTGCTTTCTCCACATCTCGCGTTTGGCCTCCTGTTCGGGCAGATCGGCGATGGCGCGGACCTGCTTCGCCAGGGAACGGATGATCTCCCGGTCTTCCTTTGTATACATGGAAATCCTCCCATTTCGCGCCGCGGATAAGGGAAGGCATCCGGAGGGAAGGCCCTCCGGATGCCTTTTGCGTTTGTCGGATGTTTCCGCGCTTATTCGTACATGAACTTGTTGGCTTCGAACCAGGCCTGGTAGGCCTCGCAGTACTCGGTCCAGTTCTCTTCTTCGAGCTTGGTCTCGAGATCGGCGATGGCGGTGGCCGGGTCGGTGCCGTTGGTGATGGCGATGAGCAGCTCGTCGTTGATCATGGTGTTGATCGCGGCCTCGTTGTCCTTGATGGCCGGGATGGCGGCGGCGTAGGACTCGTAGTAGGACTCGATCCTGTAATCATAGACGTGCTCGTTGAGCTGGGCGTAGGCGGCGCCGATGGCCTCGGTCTTGCGGGCGCGGGCCTGCCACATGATGAAGCCCAGAGCGGAGTCGATAACGACGGTGAACTTATCGCTGTTGGTGTAGTCGGAGAAGCCCGGGAAGATCGGCCAGTACTGGCCGTCGACGAGGCTGTAGGTCTCGCCTTCGGTGCCGATGTAGATCTTGCGGAAGTTGTCGAACTCGGAGACGGTGTTGGCCCAGATCATGGCGTCCTCCGGATGCTCGGCAGACCACGGGATGGCGGTGTAGTTGTTCACGCCGTAGCTGACGTAGACGACGGGCTGCTCCTCGGCGGACTTGGTGAGGGAGCCGAGGAAGTTGATTTGCGGGACGGAGCCGGTGGCCTCGAAGGCGCTGTTCAGGGCATCCGCATCCCAGAAGCCGGCGGTGGCGTAGAACAGGGCGGTGCCGTTGGTGAACTTCTCCTTGGCGTCGGCGTTGGTGTTGATGGGCATATCGTTGTCGAGCAGGCCTTCGGCGTAGAGCTTCTGCATGAAGGCGAGGTACTCGGTCATGCCCTCGGTGTTCAGACGATGGGTGAACACGCCGTCACGGTTGTACCAGAGCGCGCCGCTCATATCGAAGGCGGGCATGATGGTCTGGGTCTCCCAGGCGCCCTTGCCCATGGTGAAGGCGGGCTTGCCGGTGGCCTCGGTGTAGACCTTGCAGCAGTTGTAGAACTCTTCGATGGTGGTGGGCTGCTCGAGGTTGTACTCAGCGGCCAGGTCCATATTCATGGCGATGGAGGTCTTCAGCACGCCGTAGGGGTCGCCGCCCTCCTTCGGGCCGTTGAAGCCTTCCTGCGGGATGCCGTCGATGACGCCGTTCTCATCGGTGCTGGTCGGCCAGGCGGTGGCGTCGACAGCCTCTTTGATGTAGTTGCCGTTGGCGTCGAGCAGGTCGTTGAGGGGGAGGAGCAGGCCGGCCTGATGCAGCTCGCTGTACTGGGCCGGGGAGAGGCGCAGCATGAGGTCATACTGCTCGCCGCCGGCGATCTGCAGCATCAGGGTCTGGTCGGCGTTATCGGAAGGCAGGGTGTACCACTCCACCTTGTAGCCGGTCATTTCTTCCTCGATGCCGTAAGCGGGCTGCTCGTACGGATCGAACGCCAGGTAGTAGGTCAGGATCTTCAGGGTGGGCTTGTCCGCGTCGGCGGCCAGGGCCGGGATGGCGGAGATCACCAGAAGAGCTGCGAGAAGCAGGGCGACCATGCGCTTGGACATAGGGATACCTCCTTTTTTATCTACTCCGCTGCGCCCTCCTGGACGGGGACGCGCGTGCGGATGCGGAAGAAAACGATCAGCCCTTCACGGAGCCGATCGTCATGCCCTTGACGAAATATTTCTGCAGGAAGGGATAGACGATCAGGATCGGAACGGTCGAGACGACGATCGTTGCCGCGCGGACGGACTCGCCGGTGAGGTTCATCGTGGAATCGATATCCTTGATGTTGCCTGCCGCGTCGGTGGTGTCGAGAGCCTGGCGCACCAGATCGTACAGATACTGCTGCAGCGGCTTGAGGTCCGCCTTGGTGATGTAGAGAACGCCCGCCATGTAGTTGTTCCAGAAGCCCACCGCGTAATAGAGCGTCACGGTGGCGACCACCGGCATGGACATGGGCAGGATCACGCTCACGAGCGTGCGGATGTTGCTCGCGCCGTCGATGCGCGCCGCCTCCTCGACGGATTCCGGCAGCGCCTCGAAATAGTTCTTGACGATGAACATATTGAACACGCTGAACGCGCCGGAGAAGATCAAAGCCCAGATGGTATTGGTCAGGCCCAGCGAGCGGAAGAGCAGGTAATTGGGCACCATGCCCGCGTGGAAGAGCATGATGAACACAAAGACGTACAATATGAACTTGCGCCCCACCAGCGTCGGCTTGGAGAGCGGGTAGGCCGATGTGACCGTCAGGAACATGGAAAGGGTCGTGCCCGCCACGGTCGCGATCACGCTGGTCTGGAACGCCTTGAGGAATTCGCCCTTCTTGACGACGTAGCCGATGGTGTCCGTCTGGAAGCCGATGGGCCAGAAGGTGACCAGGCCTGCGATGACCGGGCCTTCCCCGCTGAACGCCTTGGCCACCACCTGCAGCACCGGCAGGAGGATCATCACGCCGAAGAGCGAGAGGACGACCATGTCGATATAATCGAACGCCGTGCGCCTGGTCAGATACGACTGGGCTTTTTTACGCGTTTTGCTCATTGTTGGCCGCCTCCCTTACCAGATGCTCTTGCCGGTGGCTCTCTTGGCGAACACGTTGGAGAGCAGCACCAGCACCAGGCCGATGATGGAATTGAACACGCCCACGGCGGTGCCTGTGGAGAAATCGAGCTTGCCCAGGCCCAGACGATAGACGTACGTGCCGATGATATCCGCGCTCTCGTATACCGTCGGATTGTACATGGCGAAGATCTGGCTGAAGCCCGCGTCCATGATATTGCCCATGCGGATGATCAGCATGAGGACGACGGTGGGCAGAAGCCCCGGCAGGGTGATGTACCACATTTTCTGGAAGCGGCTGGCGCCGTCCACGATGGCGGCCTCGTAGCATTCCATATCCAGACCGGCGATGGCGGCGAAATAGATGATCGAGCTCCAGCCGATCTCCTTCCAGGCCTCCGAGACGATCAATATGGTGCGGAACCAGCTGTTGTCCATCAGGAAGCGGATCTTCGCGCCTCCCAGGCTGGTGATGAGCTTGTTGACCGGGCCCATGCTGTTGAGCAGCGAGACGAACAGGCCCGAGACCACCACCCAGCTCAAAAAGTGCGGCAGATACACGATCAGCTGCAAGCCCTTCTGGAAGCCGTTGGAGCGTACCTCGTTGAGGAAGATCGCGAAAACGATGGGCAGAGGGAAGGTGAAGACGATCTTCATGGCGCTGATCACCAGCGTGTTCCTCAGGGCGCGCGTAAACTCGCTTTTGCCGAACACCTTCGAGATGATGTTGAGCCCGACCCACTTGCTCGCCCAAATGGAGCGCCAGGGCGTGCCGCCGGCCATCAGTTTATAATCGCGGAAGGCGATCTGCAGCCCCCAGAGCGGCACCAGATTGAAGATCGCGATGAACACCAGCGTGGGGACCAGAAGGAGGTACAGGTCGTAATTCTTGCGGACGTAGAGGAGCTTCTTCCGTCCCGCGCTGACCTTTTTCGTATTTGCCATAAAACTTCAACCTCTCTCAGGAATCAGCGAACTCGGCGCCTTTTTTCAGCATCTCCGCGCGTACCAGGCGGCCGTCGTTGGTGCCCAGAGCCGCGGCGATGCCCGCCGCTTCTCCCAGGGCGCGGCAAGTGGGGATGATGCGCACGGAGGATTGCGCCACGAACTCCGCGCCGAGGTTCCGGCCCGCGACGAGAAGATTGTCCACTCCCTTGACGATGAGGCTGCGCAGGGGGATCTCGTAATACTTGCGCGGCTCGTCCTCCTTGCGGGCGAGCGCGTGGTTGCGCAGATCGCGCCCGTGCAC
>CACZOT010000055.1 GCA_902782795.1 uncultured Eubacteriales bacterium
AGGTGGGCGCAGTCGTGCGCCTTTGCCCAATCGATGACATCAAAGATGGACATTTCGCCCGTGCGCATGCGCTTATTCAGGGAATAGCTGCTGATACCGAGTTTCATGGATACGCCTCCTTTTTGCTTTGCCGAACGGAGAAAAGGGGGATAAATCCCATGGATTCCATGAAAATTATACGATGTTTTTTCCGAAAAGTAAACACTCGAAAACGGCGCGGGGATATAGTATAATACAGCTTGGATTTCTAACCCCGAGATCGATCGGTACGCGCGAAGGACGTCTGCGCGGCGCCGCGCCAGGGCTGAAGCCCGCGCGTCATCCATCGCGGGAAGGCAAGGTCGACGACCCGCGAGACCGTATGCTGAGCGGCTTGCCCCGCCTGGGGCATTGATGGAGAGCTTGCAGGAGCACTGCGGGCTTGTAAGGAGGGAGGCAGTCAATATGATCGGGATCCTGCTGCTGGCGGCGTATCTGGGCCTGGGGCTCGTCGCCGCGGAAGGCCTTTTCTCCCGTCAGGGCCGTATGACGCGCACCTGGCTTGGGCTGACGATGGGTTTGATCATGATGATGTGGCTGCCCTCGATTTGGGCCTTCGCCCTGCGATTCACACGCGCAGCGAATTTGGCCGGGCTGGGGACGGCGGCGCTTGTCTCCCTAGGCGTGTTCTTTGGCCTGCGCGGACAAGCGAAGAGCGGCAAAGTTGAAGAGGGACCGCCGCTGCGGCTCGTCCTCGCGCTGGTCGTGCCCGCTACGCTGCTCTTTGCGTATCTGCAGTACACGCACTATTTCCGCCCCGAGGACGGCGGGCTGTGGGTGGGGCAGTCGACCTACGGCGACATCTGCATGCATTCGGCAATTATCACGAGTTTGCAAAATGCCTCCTATCCGCCGGATTATTCGATCCTCCCCGGGCATATCCTGGGCTACCCCTTCCTCGCGGACGCGCTTTCGGCCAGCATGCTCCTGTTCGGGACGCCTCTTGGACTTTGCATGACCATTCCCGGGACCGTCATGGGAGCGCTGGTGTTCTGGGGATTTATCATGCTCGCCTGGAAGATGACCGGCGGCGCGCGGGCGGTATGGATCTCCTTCCTCCTTTTGTTCCTCAACGGCGGATTGGGCTTTCTCTACGCCTTCGACCGGGTGGGCGAGGACGCGACCGCCGTGCGCAACATCTTTACTGGGTATTACCTCGCCCCGGCGAACATGCCCGCGCTGAACCTAAGGTGGGTGAATATCCTGTGCGATATGCTCCTGCCACAGCGCACTTTCCTGGCGGGGATCCTGGTTCTGATCCCCGCCCTGTGGCTCCTTCTGGAGGCCATGCGCTCCGGGAGCCCGCATGATTGGACGCTCCTGGGGATCTGGGCCGGAGCCATGCCCATGATCCACACGCACTCTTTCCTGGCGCTTGGGTTGATCTCTGCCGGAGCCATGGCCGCCACGGGCTTCCAGAGGAGGACTTGGAGGGCAGTGCGGTGGTTCGCCCTCTACGGTGTGATCGCCGTCGCAATCGCCCTGCCGCAGCTGCTCATCTGGACGTTCCCACAGACGGGCTCTTCCGGTGCGCTCGCTCTGTGGCCGGGTTGGGTCAATCGGGAAAACGGCTATCTTCGCGATGAGACCCTCTGGTTCTGGGTGAAGAACATGGGCCCGGTGGCGCTGTTGATCATACCCGCGGCGCTGACGGGACGACGCGAGGAGCGTTCGATCGCCGTGGGAGCTGCCCTCGCATTCCTGGTGGCCAACTTGGTGCGCTTTCAGAGCCTCTTGTACGATAACAACAAGATCATGTACGCGGCGTTCATCGTCGTGTGCCCGCTGCTGGGTCTGTACTGCTCGCGCATTTGGGACCGCCTGCGCGGCATCCCCGGGCGTGGGTGGCTGGCGGCGTGCTTCCTGATCGTCTCTCTGGCTTCGGGTTCTTTGTCCGTGGGGCGGGAGGTCGTCTCCAATTACCGCCTGTTCACCGCCGCAGAAGTGCGCGCGGCGGAGTATCTGCGCGAGGAGACGCCGGAGCACTGCACCGTCCTCACAGGGGCGCAGCACAACAACCTTGCCGCCGTGCTCGCGGGAAAGAACCTCGTCTGCGGCGCGGGGAATTTCCTCTCCACGCACGGCATGGATTACGCCGACCAAGCTGCCGATCGCCGCGCCATGCTGGAACAGCCCGAGGAGAGCGCCGCGCTGTTTGCCGAATACAACGTTTCCTACGTACTCGTCTCACCCTATGAGCGAGGGGATTTCGCCGTGGACGAAGGCTGGTTTGCCGCCAACTGTCCCCTCGTTTTCTCAGAGGGGAACGTCGCAGTATACCAATATCTGGGCGCGAACGACCGATAAATGGCAACCTCCGGGCCGCGCCGTGCGTCTGATTGAATAGAAATGGGGGATACCGCATGAAAAAACGCTTATATATGCTCCTTCTGCTCGCGGCGGTCCTGCTCGTCGCCGGTTGCAGCTCCACGCCCGATCAAGTGAGCGATCCGCTCGCCGGCTTTGACGTGGACGCGACCATTCCCTTCGCCACGAAGGCGCCCTCCGCGGTGACAGCGGCGCCGACCGTCGCGCCGACGGCCACGCCCGCGTTCGTCTTCACGCAGCCGACGCAGAACTGGCAAAGCGAACAGGGAACGATCGTTTCGACCGTGACGCCCACGCCGCGCCCGACACCCGTGCCCACGCCCACGCCCGGCCCGCGCGAGGAGATTCTCTCGGTCGGCAGCAAAGGCAACAACGTCAAGCTCCTGCAGGAGCGCCTGATCGCCCTTGGCTACCTCGGCGGCAAGGCCGACGGCGCGTACGGCAGCCAGACCTCCGCCGCTGTGCGTCTCTTCCAGGAGACGATGGGGCTGACAGCCACCGGCACAGCAGACCTGCTGACGCTCAAATACGTCTATGCGAACGTCAAGACCTATTCGGAGATGATCTCCGCCTCCACGCCGACCTACGCGCCTACTCCCGTGCCTTCCACGATCGACGGCTATGTACTGCTGCAGCGCGGTTCGGAATGGCCGGAAGTCACGCGCCTCCAGACGCGCCTCATCCAGCTGGGTTACCTCATAGACGCCGCGGATGGAGACTTCGGCGGCATCACCGAGACGGCCGTGAAGCTGTTCCAGGCGCAGCTCGGATGGGAACAGACCGGAGTCGCTACTTCCTCGCTGCAGAGCTATCTGTATTCCGGGTCCGCGCCGAGTTACGGCGGCTCCACCCCAGCCGCCGCTGCAACGAAAGCGCCACAACCGACCATGGTCGTTTCCAGCTATGTCCAGCTTTCTCCCGGAGATACTGGCGAACCTGTGAAGCGCCTGCAGACCCGGCTGAAGGAGCTTGGCTATTTCGACGGCGAGATCGGCGGGAATTACCTGACAAAAACAACCAATGCCGTCAAGCTGTTCCAACAGGCTCTCGGCCTGGAACAGACCGGAGTCGCCACTGTCGGCCTCCAGGAGAAGCTCTTCTCAACGACCGCGCCGTATTCCGGCAGCGCTTCTTCCTCCGCGTCTTCTTCCCAGGAGAACGGCGTGCCTGTATCCGGCGGCGAGACCTCCACGGGGTACGCGCTGCTCCAGTACGGCGACACCGGCGATTCCGTCACCCGCCTCCAGACGCGGCTCAAGGCGCTGGGCTATCTGACAGCCAACGCAACGGGCAATTACCTCACGCAGACCGAGGCCGCAATCCGCCTCGTGCAGGCGCAGGCAGGTGTGGAACAGACCGGAGTCGCTACAGCGGCGCTACAGAAGTATATCTTCTCGGATCAGATCCCTGCCTACGGCGGATCCGTCGCGCCCGCAAACACCAGCGTCACACCCGCACCACAAGCCCAGCCGCAGCAGAAGGAAACCACTTCCTCCACGTCTGCGAAGGCGCTTCAGATCATCCTGCAGCCGGGCGACACGGGCAGCAAGGTAAAAAAGCTTCAGACAGCGCTTCAGGAGCTGGGCTATTTCGACGGGGAGATCGGCGGGAATTTCCTGAGCAAGACCACGGAATCCGTGAAGACAGCGCAGCGCATGTGCGGTTACGCGGACGATGGCGTCGCCACCTACGCGCTCATGGAGCGCCTGCTCGACACCTCCGCTCCCACCTGGTCCGAGGCGCAGAATTACCACAAGCTGTCCCTCGGAGATATTGATGACGCGGTCTACGCCATGCAGCTGCGTCTCATCGAGCTGGGCTTCTACCCCGATTATGAGTCCAAGTACGCCGGCAAGTTCTCTCTGAGCACGCAGGCAGCGGTGGAGGACGCGCAGCGCATGCGTGGATTGGAGTGCATCGATGATTTCGCCTCTGCCGAGTTCCAGGCCTATCTCTTCTCGGACGCCGCCTACTTCCACAGCTACGTGGAGTTCGGCGGATAACAGATACTCTGGGTTGAACAAAGAGCTACCCTTCCGAAAATGGTTGGGAAGCTCTTTTATGTTGTATTACAAACCGAAGTTTGTTTTTAATCAATACAGACTATGGTCTTTTATAAAAGAAAAGGCGAATCGGCGTAACCCGCTTCGAGCTCCTGCCAAGCCAGGAGAAAGCGCTCGCCCTCCGGGTCCGAGCCGATCAATCGGATCGCCTCTTTCACCGCCGCCACGAATTCCGGAGACAACCCTCGCACTCCGCTGGACATCAGCGGGCACATCGCCCAGGCGCGGCGGTCTGTGCGTACCTTCCATGGGCCGTTTCCGCTGCGCACGGGGGTGAGCGGAAAGATGCGGCACCCCAAAGGGCGCATGCCTCTCTCGCAACGGCCTTCGCAGACCATCAGACCATAGTCTGTTCCTCCGACGGGCATGGGTGAGGGCAGGACACGCATCCATTTTTCCTCCCGCAACAGCTCCGCCTCACCGGGGAACAGGAGCACGCCTCCCTGACCGTCCTCGTCCGCCTCGCAGCAGGCTCCTCCGCAAAGCAGACCGCAGTTTGTTTTTAGAGGGGTGATGTTCTCAAGCAGGTCGCGCGCCGCAATAAGCAGTTCCAGATCCATGCGGCAAACCTCCCTTTTCTTGTGCATGCCCGTTTATCATACCACGTTTGCGCTCCTTTGGAAAGGTTTGCAAATACGCGCCCCGTGTGGTATCATCAAGCGGAAAGAGGTGGTCTTATGAAGCCGATTTGGGAAGAGATGCGCGCCGGGCGCGTCCTGTTCGACGGGAGCATGGGCGCTCTGCTATCCGCACGCGGTGTGCGCGCCGCTTGCCCGGATATTCTCAACCTGGAGCAGCCGGATACGATCCGCGCCATTCATCGGGAATATAAGGACGCCGGCGCGAGGGTGATCATCACGGACACGTTTGGCTCCTCGCCCGCGAAACTTCGGAGGCATCGCCTCGACGGACGATGCGAGGAAATCGTCGCCGCCGCCGTGCAAAACGCGCGAGCGGCGGCGCAAGGCGACGCTTGGATAGCGCTGGACGTCGGCCCGACGGGCGAGATGCTCGCGCCGCTGGGAAATCTGCCCCTCGAGGATGCCGTTTCCGGGTATGCGCGGCAGATACGC
The DNA here is from genome assembly GCA_902782795.1 of uncultured Eubacteriales bacterium. Lineage (GTDB taxonomy): Bacteria > Bacillota > Clostridia > Christensenellales > Aristaeellaceae > UBA1224. The sequence goes on from CACZOT010000055.1 coordinate 5,504, forward strand.
GCGGGCGAAGGCGCGGATTTTGCGCTCATCGAGACCATGACCGATATCGCCGAGGCCCGTTCCGCCATGCGCGCGGCGCGCGAAGCAGGAATGCCCTTCGCGGCGTCCTTCACATTTGAAGCCAGCGGCCGCACCATGACCGGCGGCGCGCCGGAATGCGCGGCGGCGCTCGCCCAGAGGCTTGGTGCGTTCGCAGTGGGCATCAACTGTTCCGGCGGCCCGGAACATCTGCGCGGCCCCATGCGCGCGATGCTCGGCGCGTGCAGTCTGCCTGTCATCATTCAACCCAACGCCGGCCTACCCGAAGTCCGCGGCGGCGAGACGGTCTACCCCTTCGGACCGGAGGAGTTCGTCCAGCGTATGCGCCCTCTGCTCGAGGACGGCGCGGCGGCGGTGGGCGGCTGCTGCGGTACGACGCCG
>CACZOT010000056.1 GCA_902782795.1 uncultured Eubacteriales bacterium
CGCCCTGCGCGAGGCGAGCCGTCTTCGCCGTTTGGCGGAGAACCTGGGCACCTACGCGAAAATGCGCCGCGACGAGGACAACACCGTCCCCGCCTATCAGGCCCTTACGGCCCGGGCGCGCACTCTGGGCGTGCAGCTCTCCACGGCCATGGCTTTCCTGGAGCCGGAGCTGACCGCCTGCCCCGAGGAGTATATCCGCTCCCTCATCGCAGATCCCGAATTCGAGCCCTTCACCGTGGAGCTGGAGGACGTCCTGCGCAAAAAGCCCCACACCCTTTCCGCGGCCGAGGAGCGCATTATCGCCATGACGGGAGAGATGGGCGCCGCCCCTTCCACCATTTACGATATGCTCTCCGACGCGGACATGAAATTCCCCACCATCAAAAATGAAGAGGGCCAGGACGTGGAGATCACCCACGCCAACTACATCCCCCTGATGATGTCCGCGGACCGCTCCGTGCGCAGGAACGCTTACGAGGCCCTCTACGGCACCTACAAGAAGTTCGGCTCCACCATCGCGGCCATCTATTCCGGCTCCGTGCAGAGCGATCTGTTCTACGCCCGCGCCGCGAAGTTCGATTCCTCCATCGAGGCCTCGCTCTATCCGGACCAGATCCCCCTGGCCGTGTACGATTCCCTCATCGAGACCGTGCACAAGCATCTGCCGGCGCTGGACCGCCTCGTGCGCGCCAACGCCAAGTACGCCGCGGGGCTGGACAAGTTCGGCTACTGCGATCTCTACGTCACCCCGCGCGACGGCTTCGACATCGCCCTGCCCTTCGACGAGGCCCTGGCCCTGGTCGTGGAGGCGCTCAAGCCCTTGGGCGAAGAGTACACCTCCACCCTGCTCAAGGCCCGCGCCGAGCGCTGGATCGACTGCTATGAGAACGAGGGCAAATCCTCCGGCGCGTATTCCTGGGGCACCTACGACAGCCACCCCTACGTGCTGATGAGCTACAAGCGCAATTTCGACTGCGTCTCCACCCTCGCGCACGAGCTGGGCCACTCCATGCACCCCTGGTATTCCAACCGGACCCAGGGCTACGAGAAGAGCGGCTATTCCCTGTTCGTGGCCGAGGTCGCCTCCACGGTGAACGAGGTGCTGCTCGCCCTGGCGCTCCTGGACAAATATAAGGAAGACAACGCCCAGCGGTTCCTCCTGTATAACCTCCTGGACGGCTTCCGCGGCACGGTCTTCCGCCAGACGCTCTTCGCCGAGTTCGAAAAGGAGAGCCACGCCATGGCCGAGCGCGGCGAGCCCCTCACGGCCGAGGCGCTCAACGCCGTGCACGACCGACTGAACAGGCTCTATTACCCCTCCTGCGAGCCGGATGAGTGGATCGGCTGGGAGTGGATGCGCATCCCGCATTTCTACAACGCCTTCTACGTCTACAAGTACGCCACCGGCTTCTCCGCCGCCACGGCCATCGCCTCGCGCATCCGCGCCGAGGGCGACAAGGCGGTCGCGGACTACAAGAAGTTCCTCAGCGCCGGCGGGAGCCTGCCGCCCATCGAGGCGCTCAAGCTCGCTGGCGTGGACATGTCCTCGCCGGAGCCCATCGACCGCGCCCTGAACTTCTTCGAGGAGCTTCTGGGCCGCTACGAGGCGCTCACCAAATGACAAATGCGGGGAAGGCGGGAGAGGTTCCCGCTTTCCCCGTGTTTTCCTTCGCAAAAACACACGCAAAGGTCAGGCACAGCATATGCAGTTTCTCAAAAAAGACGTGGATATGCTCCACAGCCCGCTGATCGGCTCGGTGGCCATGTTCGCCCTGCCACTGATCCTCACGGGCGTATTGCAGCTGCTCTTCAACGCCGCGGACATGGTCGTGGTCGGCCGCTTCACCGGCCCGGAGGCCCTGGCGGCGGTGGGTTCCACGGGATCGCTCATCGCCCTGTTCACGAACCTGTTCATGGGCCTTTCCGCGGGCACGAGCGTCATCGTCTCGCGCGCGTTCGGCGCGGGGGACAACCTGGGCGTGCGCAAGGGCGTGCACACCTCCATCACCGTGGCCATCGTCAGCGGCCTGCTCGTGATGGCGCTCGGCCTGCTGGGCGGGCGCGGCATGCTGCACCTGATGGGCTCGCCGGAGGACGTCATCGACCAGGCGGCCCTGTATCTGCGCATCTACTTCGTGGGCATGCCCATCATGATGGTCTTCAACTTCGCCGCGGCGGTGCTGCGCGCCGTGGGCGATACCCAGCGGCCCCTCTATTACCTGACCACGGCGGGCGTGAGCAACCTCCTGATGAACCTCCTGTTCGTGATCGTCTTCCACATGGGCGTGGCGGGCGTGGCCCTGGCCACGGTGCTCAGCCAAGCCCTGGCCCTGGGCCTGACGCTCAACTGCCTCCTGCGCACGGACCGCGTCATCCGCCTGGACGTTCGCGCGCTGAGCATCGACAAGGCCACCTTCAAGGAGCTCCTGCGCGTGGGCCTGCCCGCGGGCCTGCAATCCACGCTCTTTTCCATTTCGAACGTGCTCATCCAGTCCAGCGTGAACTCCTTCGGTTCCACGGTCATGGCCGCCAACAGCGCCGCCGCGAACATCGAGAGCTTCGCCTACTGCGTCAACAACGCCATGTACCAGGCCGCCGTCACCTTCACCAGCGCGAACGTGGGCGCCAAGCAGGAATGGCGCATCCGCCGCATCGCCCGCACGTGCCTGGCGATGAACCTGGCCGTGGGCGGCGTGGTGTGCGTGCTGGCGATGCTTTTCAACCATCCCCTGCTCTCGCTCTATACCTCCGACCCGACCGTCATCGAATACGGCAAACTGCGCATGGCCATCATCTGCATGTTCATCCCCGTCTGCGGCTGGATGGACGATATGGTCGGCGTCCTGCGCGGCATGGGCTATTCCATCCTGCCCATGCTGGTCACGCTCACGGGCGTGTGCGTGCTGCGCGTGGGGTGGATCATGACCGTGTTCCAGAGGTATCACTCGCTCAGGCTGCTTTACGCCTCCTATCCCATCAGCTGGACGCTGACTGTGACGGCGCACCTGGCGTGCTTTTACGCGCTGCTGCGCCGGCCCCGCTGGAGGGAGGCGCGCGCCGCC
>CACZOT010000057.1 GCA_902782795.1 uncultured Eubacteriales bacterium
CGCGCGCACGCCGTCTTCATAGTAGACGATGCCCCAGGTCTTTCCGTCGAAGCCGTAGGGGTCGTCCTCCATGGTGGAGTAGTAGCCGACGCAGATGCGGGCGTTGAGGTCGGTGGCGCTGTTGTACGCCGCGAAACCCTTGCCGTTATCGCCGCCCTGCATGTTCCAATAATAACCGTCCGACCCGAGGAAGCGGAACGTGCCCGGCTGGTTCGGGAACTGCGAAACGGTGAACACGCTCGCGCCGGCCTCGTCCGTAAAGGAGAGGCTGTTGGCGGACTGGCGGATGTACTGCTTGGCGGAGTTGTCCGCGTTCCAGCAGTAGACGCGGTACTGGTTGCCCGAATCGCCGACCGGCTCGAAATAGTACAGCGCCGCGCCGCTCGAGCCGACGGGATCGCCCGCTCCTTGCTTGGCGGTCTTGAGGATGCCGGTACGCGAGCCGCTGACAGTGTAACCCTGGTTCGTGAAATAATACCCGCTGGGATGGAACATGTACAGGCCGCGGTCGGCGTTTTCGGCGATCTCCTCCAGGCTCTCAAGCAGGTTCATTCCCGAGGAGGGGATCCTTTCCGGCGCGGGCACGATGGCATACACGGAGAACCCCGTGGCGATGAAGGAAACGGCGTCGCCCTCGGCGACGACCCCTTCCACGGGTTCGACCGAACCGTCCTCGCCGATATGCCAGACCTCCAGCTCCTTTTCCTCCGCGATGGCCGCGGCGATGGCCTCGTCGCGCAGGGTCACGGTGAGCGGTTCGCGGGGCTGGATGGCCGTCTGGTAGTTGTAGAGGGTGATATCCCAGCTCAGCAGCGCCTCTTCGACGATATCGGCGTCGGCCTCCTCGGCGGTGAAGCTGGCGTGGGCGGGCATGGGTCCTTCGATGGTCACGCGGCCGTCCTCGGTCCCGATGGTCCGCTCCTCGAAGTCCTCGCTCGCTGCCAGGATGTATTCGCTGAAGCTCTCCGCCGGGAAGGAGACAGTGTCCTCCCCCACGGCCAGGCTGGAGGCGTCCAGCTCCTCCGGGCCCTCCGCCCCCACGTGATAGACGCGCAGGGAAGCGCCCCGGCCGATGGCCGCGGCGATGGCGTCTGAGGAGAGGGTCACGTCCAGCGCGCCCCACTGGGGCTGGATGGGCGTATCATAGTGAATCAGTGTGATATCCGCGGCCCAGAGGACTTCCTCGCCCTCGATTCCGGGCTGCGTCTCCACGGCCGAGACCTCGGTCCCGCGCGGCATGGGGCCAGCGATTTGCACGGAGAACTCCCCGCCCCCGGTCCGTGGCGTTGCATTCAGGTCCAGCGTCCCCTTGGCGCTGAGGAGCTGCGGCGCGCGTACCGACGTCGCCAGGCGCTCCCAGGACCAATCCTCCTGGAGGTCCAGCCTACCGCGCAGGGCAAACCGCCCGAGCGCCTCCGCCGAAAAGGACAGCGCCCCGCCCGAGACTTCGAGCGCCATCGCTTCCTCCGCGCCGTTTTCCAGGACGCGGGCGACGGACAGAGTCAGCCCCGCGGCGACAGCGTTGGCGACGGCCGTCCCTGCGACGCGGACTTTCACCGGCTCCGCAAGCGTCCATTCCGCGCCGGATCCATCCCGCCCGGAGATCTCCAGAAAGGCGAGGACATCGTCTTCCTTCGCGGAAGCAAGCCGCACCGCGGCCTCGCAGTCCTCCGGCAGCCCGGTGAGGAAAACGGTCAGCTCCCGCGCGCGGCTCTCGCCCGCGGGAGAGACCGCCAGCGCGAGCGTGTCGCCGCTTCGGTATTCCGTCCAGGAGAAAGCGCCGTCCGCGTCTGCGTCTCCGCTCCGGCCCGTGGGTTCGCCGAGATCCTCTACTTCCAGGAGGACGTAGCGTGCCACGAGGGTCATATCGCCGGAGACGGGCGTATCCGGCCCGACGGGGAGACCGCTTTCCGGGGCGAACCAGCCGAGAAACGCCATGCCCTCCCGCTCTGGCGCCTCTGGAAGAGCGCCCAGAATCGCGCCCTCGGAGGCGGAATAAAAGCGCGTCTTGGGGCCCTGCTCTTCGTCCGAGACGAAGCGCACCGTCCAGACCGTCGTCGCGGCGATCGGCTCCGAGGAGAGCGTGGAATCGCCATCCGCGCCCCAGGCGGGAACAGCCTGCAGCAGCAGCGACAAGGCGAGGAGAAGCGCCGCGATCCTTCTGTTCATGGGAAGCCTCCATATCCACGATCCGTCTTCAGCGATGGGCGAAGCCTACAATACTATCCATTATAGTATAATCTCTTTTATGCAGTTTTTCAACTCCGCGCAGAAAAGATTATAGTATATATTCATGGATTTTTTGCGGCCGTTTGAAAAAACGGGAACCAGGCCGCTGCAAGGCCTGTGCGCCATGGCGTTTGGGCCATGCTCGCCTGGATTCCCGGGCGAGGGTGCCGCGGCCACAGCCTCTCCTTTGGCGTTTTACGGCCGGTGGGCAATTCCCCCCGTGGAGATTGCCAAACGGGCGCAAATCCTGTATAGTATCGGCAGGGAGGTGTTCTCGTGGAGAAGTTGTTCCGGAAAGGCGGCATGCCGCGGCGGGTGCTGGTCATGCTCCTGGGGATTTTGATCATGGGGGTCGGCGTAGGGCTGTTCAAGATCTCGCTGATGGGAAACGATCCATCGACCGCGCTGGTGATCTCCATAGGAGACCGCATCGGCGTGGATTTTTCCCTGGTGCTGATCGTGATGAACTGCCTGTGGTTCCTCGTGGAGATCGCCTTCGACCGCGCCCTGATCGGCGTGGGGACGTTCGTCAACTGGTTCCTGGTTGGGCCCATCGCCTCCGTGTTCGAGAAAGCAATGACCGCCGCCTTCGGCGCGCCTGGCACGTTTCCTGTCAAGCTGGCGGTCATGGCGGTGGGCGTGCTGATCCTCAGCTTTTCCTGTGCGCTGTACCAGACGGCGGACGTGGGCATCGCCCCGTACGATTCCCTCTCCATCGTCCTTTCCAAGCACGTGCGGCCCAAGTATTTCTGGTGCCGCATCTTCACGGATTCCGTGTGCGTGGCCATCGCCTTCGCTCTGGGCGGGCTGATCGGCCTGGGCACGCTGGTGTGCGCGCTGGGGCTGGGGCCGTTCATCGCCTTTTTCACCAAGCACGCGGCAGAGCGACTGGTGGGGCGCGGCTGAACCCCGCTTCCATCCACGTCAAACGGCCTCCCCGGCGCGGCGCCGGAGAGGCCGTTTCTTATGCTTTTGCGGTCTGGTCAGCGCAGAGCGTAGCGCAGCAGCGCCTCCACGATCTCCGGGAAGGGCCACTCCATCGCGCGGCGGTCCAGGAGGCCGAAGTTCTCGCCGGAGGTGGCGAAGGCGGCGTTATCCCACCAGAGGCAGGGGATGCCCCGCGCGCTGGCGCTGGCCGCGTAATAGGCCGCCCAGTTCACGCGGGACTGGAGGTTGCCCTTGTCCCGCGCGCCGCATTCCCCCATCACCACCGGGACGCCCCGGCGGATGAACCGCTCGTAGAGGAGATCCATGGTGGAATCGATCTCGCGCGTATCGGACGGGCGGCCGGCGTCGAAGGCATCCACGCCGTCTTTATCCAGCGCGAAGGCGTAAGGGATGTAGCTGTGCGTCGAGACGATCAGGCGGTTTTCGGCGGTATCCTCCGGCAGGCGGAAGAAGGAGGGATCCGTATTGGCGGGCGCGGCGCAGTAGCCGGGCACCATGAGATAGCGCGAGGCGTTTTCGCCCCCTGCGGCGCGCACGGTATCCACAAAGGCCTGGTTAAGCCGGTTGAGGCACTCCGCCGCCTCGCGGCACCTGGCGCTGTGCGGAGTAAACGCCCATTCGAAGTTCGTGCCCACAAGCCGCGGCTCGTTCATGGCCTCGAAGAGGAGCCGTTCGTCATAGGCGGCAAAGCGCGCCGCGACCTGGCTCCAGATCGCCGTGACGTATCGAAGCGAGCTCTCCAGGCGCTCCTCGTCTGGATAAATGCAATCCAGGCGGTCGTCGTGGTGGATGTTGACGATTACGCGCAGGTCGCACTCCAGCGCCCAATCCACCAGCTGCTGTACGCGCTCCAGCCAGGGGGCGTTGATGACGAGATCCTCGTTCACGTGGTTATGCCAGGAGACGGGGATGCGCACCGTTCCGAAGCCCCGCTCCCGCACGGAGGCGAACATATCCTTGGTTGTCATCGAGCCGCACCAGCAGCGCTCGATGTCCAGATCGCTGCCAACGCACGAATCGTCCACGGCGTCCATGGTGTTGCCCAGGTTCCAGCCCGCTCCCATGCCGCGCAGGAAGGCCATGGCTTCGGAATCGGGAATCTCGTACTGTTTGATCGTCACATCCGGGATCACTATCTCGCCCTCCCCCATCGCGGTCGAAAAGACGCCAAAGATCATCAGCGCGCACAGGGCCAATATCCCCTTGCGTTTCACGCTCGTCTCCCCCCTTCGCCTCAACGTTCTGCGAACGCGGCCTCCCGGCCGGAAACAGACCGCCTGCCGGGCATATGCGCAGGCTTGAAATGCAGGAATCGAACCTATAAAGACTTCGGTCCGTTCTTTATTGTGCCTGCATTCACTGCGTTTTCATGCTTTGCCGGATATGGACGACGACGCTTTTCAAACCAAAGTCTGTTTATGAGGCCGGCCCTCTTTCGACGCCGCGCCCCTAACGAAAAAAGAAGGCATTCCTGCGCGGAACGCCTTCATCTGTGTTGAAGATCAGCTGTTCTTTTCTTTGCGCTGCATGAGCACGGCGGCGATGACGATCGCTCCGGTGAACGCGTTGGAGAGGAAGGAATCCACGCTCAGGAGGACCAGCAGGTTGTTCATGATGCCGATGATCAGCACGCCCAGCATGGTGCCCAAGATGGAGCCGACGCCGCCCGCCATGCTCGTGCCGCCCACGACGACCGCGGCGATGGCGTTCATCTCGTAGCCGTTGCCGGCGCTGGCCACGTCCACCCCGCGCAGACGCGCCACCTGCGTGATGGCCGCCAGCGAGACGATGAAGCCCATGAGGATGTAGACCTTCATCTTCACCTTGTCGGTGTCGATGCCCGAGAGCATGGTGGTGCGCTCATTGGAGCCGACCGCGTAGACATGCCGGCCGAACACCGTGTGCTTGGAGACCACATACATCAGCCCCGCCAGCACCAGCCAGTAGATGATGGGCAGGAGCATCTGGCCGCCGATGTAGCTGTTCGCCAGGACCTGGAAGGCCTTGGGGACATCCGGCGTGTAGCTCTTGGTGAAATACTGGGCGACGGAGCGGATGATCTGCATCATGCCCAGCGTGACGATGAACGGTGGGACGCGCCCCTTGGTGATCACCAGGCCGGTGAAGGAGCCCAGCAGCAGGCCCAGCACGATGCCCGCGCCGCAGGCGATCAGATAGGCCGGAAGGCCGGTGACGCCCATCGCGGTGAGCGGGCCGTTCTTGGAGACGTCGATCAGGCACATGACCACCGTGGCGATGCCCGCCAGCGTAGAGCCGACAGCCAGATCGATGCCGCCGGAGATGATCACGAAGGTCATGCCCAGGGCGATCATACCCACGGAGGAGTTGGCGCGCAGCACGTTCATGGCGTTGTTGAACCAGTACAGGAGCCATTCGCCGATGGAATTGAACTGGAAGCCCAGCGCGTAGGTCTGGATGGCGATCATCACCACCATGGCGACGCCCGTGGAGAACACGGGCACCTTGCGCCATTTCTCCGCGAACTTGTCGGCCGCGAAGACCAGCACCGCAGCGGCGATAAGCAGCAGGATGGCCGTATAGAGGAAACCGATCCAGTTGCGGCGCAGGAAGATGAGGAAGCGGCCCTGCAGGTCGGCGCCCTCGCCGGTATCGGCGGCGTTGGCGGCCTCCTGAGCGGCGGCGGCGTCCTCGGCGAGGATGGCGGCCAGGGCGTTCATCTCGGCAGCGGTGTTGACGGCGGCCTCCGCTTCGGCGACGCATTCTTCGATCGTGGTGCGCGCGCCGTCCTCGGAGACGA
>CACZOT010000058.1 GCA_902782795.1 uncultured Eubacteriales bacterium
CAGCCAATCCTGGTTGATCCAGAACATGGTGCCGATGGCGTTATCGAGGTTGAAGGTGAACTGGTTGGGCAGCACGTAGATGCCGCCGTCGCTGGCCTTGGCTGCCGCGAGCACGCTGGGCTCCTGCTCGAACACGTTCACGAGGCTGGGAGCGTACTCGTTGATCATGTCGGTCAGCTCATAGAACATGTCCAGGTTCTCCGCCAGGGTGGTGGAGGAGATGCTGCCGAAGAAGAGGTCCGGCGTATCGCCGGAGGCGACGAGCAGGTTGGTCTGGGTGGTCCAGTCGTCGAGCTCGTTCCAATCGAAGTACACGTTGGTCTCCGCGGAGAGGTTCTTGTAGAACTCCTTCTCGCTCCACGGCACCAGGCAGTAGCCGTTGGAGGCGACGCAGACCTTCAGGGTAACGGGCTCTTCCACGATGGGCAGTTCCACTTCCGCGAACGCGCCGCCGAAGCTGAACAGGACCAGGAGAGCCGCCAGGAGGATGGACAGGGTCTTCTTCATCGAACCAGACTTCCTTTCTATAGAAAATGGGGTATCTCAAAGCGGCGGAGGCCGCCCTGAAACCGGTTTAGCCCTTCACCGCGCCGATCATGACGCCCTTGATGAAGTACTTTTGCAGGAACGGGTACACGGCGATGACCGGCAGCGTGGAGACAACGATGACGCAGTATTTCGTCAGCGTGCCGAGCAGCTCCAGGCTGGATTCGCTCTCGGCGGATTCGGCGACGGTCGAGGCCGTCTTCTCCAGCGCCGAGCCGGTCAGGAGGATCTGCCGGAGCACCAGCTGCAGGGGGTAGTACTTGAGATCCTGCAGGTAGATCATGGCGTTGAAGTAGGCGTTCCAGTGGCCCACGGCGCTGTAGAGCGCCAGCACCGCGAGGATGGGCTTGGAGAGCGGCAGGATGATGGTCAGGAACAGGCGCTGCGTGGAGCAGCCGTCCACCATGGCCGCCTCCTGGAGCTCGAAGGGGATGGAGGTCGAAAAGTACGTGCGCGCGATGATCATGTTGTAGACCGAGAACGCGCCCATGAGGATAATGACCAGGGGGTTGTTGATCAGGTGCAGGCTCTTGACGAGCAGGTAGGTGGGGATGAGGCCGCCGGAGAAGTACATCGTGAAGATGAACAGGCCCATGATGACGTTGCGGCCGACCAGGTCCCGCCGGGAAAGGGAGAAAGCCGCCATGGTCGTCACGAGGACGTTCAGGATCGTGCCGGGGATGACGTACAGGAAGATGGTGTTCCGGTAGCCGATCCAAATCTTCGCATTCTGGAGGATGTTTTTGTAGCCCGCCATGGTCGTCTTCGTGGGCCAGAGCAGGATCGCGCCCGTGCCGACGATACTCGGGTCGGAGAAGGAGGCGATAACGATGAAGTACAGCGGATAGAGGGTGATGACCATCAAAAGGATGAGGATGGTCATGATGACCGCGCGGGTGACGCGGTCAGCCCTCGGCTCGCGGATACGGTTGCTCCTGTGGGCGATGCGACTGATCATGCTCATTCCTCCCTTCTCACCAAAGCGCCATGCCGGAGACCTTCTTGGTGATCTGGTTCACAGTGATCAGCATGATGAAGTTGATCACGTTGTTGAACAGACCGATGGCCGCCGAGTAGGAGTATTTGGAATCCTGCAGGCCGATCTTGAACGTGTAGGTGGAAATGACCTCGGAGGTGGTGAGGTTGGAGGAGTTCTGCATGAGGTAGACCTTCTCGTAACCCACGCTCATGATGGAGCCGGCCTGCATGATCAAAAGGATCACGATGGTCGGGGCCAGGGCGGGCAGGTCGATATGCCACATGCGCTGGAGGATGGTCGCGCCGTCGATGACGGCGGCCTCGTGCTGCTGCTGGTCCACGCCGGAGAGCGTGGCGATGTAGATGACCGCGCTCCAGCCCATGTTCTGCCACACGCCGGACCAGACGTACAGGTGACGGAAGCACCGGGGCTCGCCGAAGAAATGGACCTTCTGGAAGCCCAAGGCGGCGATGGCCGTGTTCACGAAACCAGTGGTGGTGGAGAAGAACATGCTCATCATGCCCACCAGCACGACCGTGGAAATGAAGTGCGGCGCGTAGGAGACCGTCTGCGCGAACTTCTTGAAGCCCGGGCTCTTGACGTAGTTGAAGAGCAGGGCGAGAATGATCGGGATGGGGAAGCCAACCAGGATCTGGTAGACTGAGACGGCCAGGGTGTTCGTGAGCAGAAGCGAGAAGCGGTAGGAGGTGAAGAACGTCTTAAAATGCGTGACGCCCGCCCACGGGCTCCCCAGGATGCCCTTGGAAGCCTTGAAGTTCTTGAAGGCGATCTGCACGCCGTACATCGGCGCGTAGCTGAACACCGCCACGTAGACGATGGCGGGCACAAGGAACAGATAGAGCATGTAGTTCTTCCGGATGGACCGCCACAGGTTGGATCGCGCAGCCCTCTTCCGGTTCGTACTTGCCGCCACAGACATAGTTCCCAGCACTCCCTTCCTGCGCCGGCCGGAGCGCCCGGCGATTGGATCGGCGCGGCACGACCGCACCGTTAACTGTGTGTTGTCATTTTAACCGTTTCGGGCCTCCGTGTCAATGCGCATAAGCGCTTTTTTGAAACGCATAACGCAGCGCAATCCCAATATATGCAGGCGTTTGGGCCGCTGTGGCGGAAATGAGGCGAAATTTATTTCGTAAAATGGGATTTACATGCGCCCGCGCGCAAAGTACAATATGGAGCGAGAGCCCCGGGCCGGTTCCCGGGAGAAAAGGGAGGATACCGATCATGCGCCCTTGCAAGTCCCTGAACGTGTATTTCGACGGTGAATTCCAGACGGACGTGGCCGTACAGCTGCAGCGCGTCGCGGACGCGGGCTTTACCCATCTAGACATGAATTTCTGGGATTGGAGCCACGACGAACGCTCGCCCTTTAAGCAGGCGGGCTGGGAAAAATGGGTGGAGCGCATCGGCGAGTGCGCAGCGCGCGCCGGGGCCGTGTTCACCCAGGCCCACGCCCACGTCTACAACTTCTATAACTTCCCTGCCGGGAACGAGCACGAGGAGCAGATCCGCCGTTCCATCATCGGCGCGGGCATGCTGGGCATCCCCTGGATCGTCCTGCATCCCTCCCAGAGGCCCGATTGGGAGGAGGAGGGCACCCTGGAAAAGATGCTCGCCGAAAACGCAGAGTACTTCCGCCGCCACGCAGAGCTCGCCGCCAAGCACGGCACGGGCCTGGCCCTGGAAAACATGAGCCGCCCCGCCTCCGGCCTTACCACCGCCGAGCAGCTGTGCGAGCTCATCGACCGCGTCGGCATGCCCAACGTCGGCGCCTGCTGGGACACCGGCCACGCCAACCTCTCCGGCCAGGACCAGCCCGCCTCCATCCGCACGCTGGGCAAGCGCCTGCACGCCCTCCACATCGCCGACAACCACGGCCAGAGCGACGAGCACACCATGCCCTTCATCGGCAATATCGACTGGGCGCCCATCACAGCCGCCCTCGCCGAGATCGGCTACGACGGGGATTTCACCTTCGAGGCCCACAACTTCGTGCGCAAGATGCCGGAGGGCTGCAAGGCCGAGGCCCTGCGGCTGATGTACCGCGTCGGCGTATACCTCTCCGGCAATTCCTGAACCCGCAGCTGGATGCGCCGGGATCCGGGCGCGAAGGGCTGCCGCGCGGGTCGAGCCCCCGAACCGCCGCGAGAGGCCTGAGCGGCAAGAAGGAAAACAGGCGCGGCCATCTCGGTCGCGCCTGTCGCCGCTTCGAGCGGGCGGAAAGCACCGGTTATTTCTCGTCCGGGGTCTTGGGCTTCAAGCACACCTGCTCGTCGGATACGCCCAGGAAACGCAGAAGGTTCAGCCCGTAGATGTGCTCGCGCGCGTCCTCGCTGAGGCCCAGCTCGTCGTAAATGGCGTCGTCGATCCGCATCCAGTTGCTGGCCCAGTCGCTGTGGTAATCTTCGGCGCGGCAGTCCACACCGAACATGAGGTTATGCTGGATGTCGTAGCCCACGGTGTGCAGCTTGGTGAGTAGGTCTCGCCGGTAGATCTCCGGCGTGCCGGGGGTGAGGTCCAGGAACATCTCCGCCGAGAGATCCGGCCTGAGCCCGTAGGCGCTGAGGAATTTCCCGTACAGGGCGATGGCCTCGTCGTACCAGGGCCAGGAGCAGTGCGCGAGGGAGAAGCGCAGCTTCGGCACCTCCAGGCAGATCTCCCAGTTGATGGGCCGGTTGTACTTGGCCGAGACGCGCCCGTCCCAGAGGATGCCGCTGTGGAACATGACGGGCTTGCCCGTCGCGGCGATCTGTTCCAGCACGCGCAGGCACTTGTCCTCATAGGCGTAATAGTTGTTGCAGATCATCTTGAAGCCCATGACGCCGCGGGAGACCGCGTCCGCGACCTTCTCCGGCGCTCCGTCCTCGTCCGGATGGATCCAGAGGATGGGGAAGAGGCGGCCCGGATAGGCGGCGGTGAAGCGGAGCAGATCCGTCACGCGCTCCTCGTATTCGAGGCCCTGGCCGGTGATGGGGCTTTGGGTGGGCGGGAGCGAGATCACGTTGCTGCCGAACAGCCCGGCCTCCTCCAGGCGGGAGATGAGGGCTGCGGGGTCGGAACCGGGGCGGGTCTTATGCATGTGCATATCGTATTTACGCATGGAAGGGCGCTCCTTTCTTGCCGGATGGCAAGATCATTATAGCATAGAATTAACCTTTCCGCTACGAGCCCGGCGGGCGGGTCTGCTATGATAGGAAAAAACAGGGGGAGGCGGCAGGATGGCGCGGGTGGTCTGGATCACGGGGGCTTCCAGCGGCTTGGGGCTGTATACGGCCCGGGCGCTGGCGAGACATGGTTTTACCGTCGTGGCTGGGGCGCGCTCTTTCGGCAGGGGAAAGGCCGTGGAGGGCTGCGAATGCCTGGAATTGGACGTGACGAGCGAGGAGAGCCGCGCCGCGTTCGCCGCGCGAGCCGTCGAGGCGCACGGCGCGCCGGATATATTGGTCAACTGCGCGGGCGTCCTCGTGCTGGGCGCCTGCGAGAGCTACCCCCAGGAGGAGCTGCGCCGCGTCATGGAGACGAACTTCTTCGGCACGGCGGCGATGATCTCCCTGGCCCTGCCTCTTATGCGGGAGAAGGGCGGTGGGCGCGTGGTTTGCTTCTCCTCGATCAACGGCCTGCTGGGCATCCCGTTCGAGGGCGCGTACACGGCCAGCAAGCACGCGATCGAGGGCTACTGCGAGTGCCTGGCCCTGGAGACGCGCGCCATGGGCGTCGAAGTGATGGTTGTGGAGCCGGGCGACCACAGCGGCGGGAGCCGGGCCTATCGCGGGCGTTCCGCGGGCGTGGGGGAAGGCTCGCCCTACCTTGCCGCCTTCGAGCGGGGCACCGCGGTCATCGCTCATGACGAGGAGCACGGCAGCGATCCCGCGGCCCTGGGCGAGAAGGTCGCCCGCGCGCTGGAGAAACGGCGCCTGCCGCGAAAGCTCATCGTCGCTAAGGCGGACCAGCGGCTCGCCGTGGTCCTGCACGATCTTCTGCCCGCACGCCTGTTCGCGCGGGTCATCGGGCCGTATTACCTTAAGGACCTCTATTGAAGGGAGAGAACGGGCGTGGAAGCGAAAAAGAAAAGCATGAAGGGAAAGCTCGCAATTGTCGCGGTAGTGCTGGTGCTGGCGCTGGCCGTGGGAGGCGTCATCTATTGGGAGACGCGCCACGGCAACCGCCAGCTCATCGATATCAAATACCGCTTCGACCGCGCGGTCATCCG
Source organism: uncultured Eubacteriales bacterium (assembly GCA_902782795.1). Taxonomy (GTDB): domain Bacteria; phylum Bacillota; class Clostridia; order Christensenellales; family Aristaeellaceae; genus UBA1224. The sequence continues at coordinate 5,757 of CACZOT010000058.1, forward strand.
CCTGCCCAGCGGCGAGATCGTGGAGGGCAGGGTCTCCTCCTGGCTGGATTATGACGACAGCGACGTCGTGCAGGTGAAGATCGACGGCGTCACCTACCTGACCCATTATTCCAACGTCTGCCTGATCGGCGATTAGGAGGAGGCGCGCCCATGAAGCGCTATTTGTTCGTCCATTTTCGCGAAAAGACCACGCCCGACGGCGAGCAGGTCCACTTCGCCCTCAGCCGCGACGGCTTCCACTGGCAGGCCCTGAACGGGGGGCGGCCGGTCCTCTGGGCCTACTACGGCGACAAGGGCGTGCGCGATATGACCATCTGCCGCGCCGGGGGCCGCTTCCATATCTTCGCGACGGACCTGAGCCTGAGTTACGGCATGCGCGCACAGTACAAGCACTCCTGGCGGGAGATCAACCTCCACGGCTCGAAGTGCCTGGCCCACTGGCAGTCGGAGGATCTCGTGCACTGGTCCGAGGAGGAACTCGTGCCCATCGGCGGCGAGGGAGTCGGTTGCGTCTGGGCGCCGGACATCATCCGCAACGGGCAAACGGGGGAGTATATCCTCCATTATTCCCTGTGCTGCGCGGACAACGATTACGGCGACATGGCCATCTACTATTCCCGCACGCGCGATTTCGTCTCCTTCACGCCGCCAGAGCTGCTCTACCGCAAGCCGGACAGCACCATCATCGATTCGGCCATGTACGAGGAAGACGGCCGCTATTACCTCTTCCTCAAGAGCCACGGCCTGCCCAACCGGCATATCCTCGTGGCGGGCGAGAGCCCCGTCGGGCCGTTCGAGCGCGTGCCCGCCTTCGACGAGAGCATGGCCGCGGTGGAGGAGGGCCAATACGAGGCCCCCACCGCGCTGCGCCTGGAGGACGGCCGCTGGTGCCTGTTCCTGGATTATTACGGCGTGCCCGGCTCCGGGCAGGGTTACGTGCCCTTCCTCGCCGATTCCCTCGCGAGCGGGCGGTTTATGCGCTGCGACGGGGAGTTCTCCTTCCCGTACGGCTTCAAGCATGGCACCGTCCTCGAGATCACCGACGAGGAATACGAGCGCATGCTCGCCCACGATTGGAACGACGTCCCGGACGGCCGCTTTTGACAGAAAGCCCGATTTGTGCTATACTGATCGCACGACGACACATGCAGTACGTTTATACGTAAGTCTGATTACGGTACGAACGGCTGCATGTGTTTTTGTATGCACAAAAGGAGGGAAATCCCCATGCCTCAAACCAAAGCGCAGCGGGCGCTGTTTGCGCTGATCACGGTGGTCATCACGGTCCATGCCTACGTTTTTTACAGCCTGTACGTCATCAACGGCCAGACGTTCCTCAGTCAGGCGCGGGAGATGGGGGCCCAGGCCTGGAGCGTGCTCCCGGCGATCCGGGCCATCGGCGGAGTGCCGGTGCTTGGACGTTTTCTGCCCATCTGGGCGGTGGTGCTGGAAGAATTCTGCCTGGCCTACAGCCTGGAGATGCTCGTCGGCCAGCCCTGCTCGTTCAAATTAGCGCTGCGCCTTTTCGACCCGCAGAAGACGCATCCCGTGCTTTTTGAGACCGCGGTGATCTCCGCGACCGTGGCGATCATGTGCCCGGCCATGAGCTTCCTTGCGGCGATCCTGTACTATCCGTGGCAGTTTATGCCCTTCGCCGCGCCAACCCTTCTGGCCAACTGGCTGCGTCTGGTGTGCTTCAATTTCCCCTTTGCCTGGTTCACGCAGGTGTTCTTCATCCAGCCCGCGGTGCGCAAGATTTTCCGAACCTTCTTCGCGC
>CACZOT010000059.1 GCA_902782795.1 uncultured Eubacteriales bacterium
CGCGCCCTTCAAGGCCCTCATCTTCGACAGCTATTACGACAACTACCGCGGGGCCATCAGCTCCGTGCGCGTCATGGAGGGCACGCTCCGCCCCGGCGAGCGCATCCGCATGATGGCGGGCGAGGTGGAGTTCGACGTGGTCGAGGTCGGCGCGTTCACGCCCGGCGGCTACGCCCCAGCGAAGGAGATCAGCGCGGGCGAGGTCGGCTACATCGCCGCCTCCATCAAGGATATCGCCGACGTGCGCGTGGGCGATACCATCACCGCCGCCGCGCGCCCTGCCGCCGAGCCCCTGCCCGGCTACAAAAAGGTGCTGCCCATGGTCTACTGCGGCATCTTCCCGGCCGACGGCGCCTTCTACGAGAACCTCAAGGAGGCCCTGGAGAAGCTGCGCCTCAACGACGCCGCCCTCTCCTTCGAGCCGGAGACGAGCGTGGCCCTGGGCTACGGCTTCCGCTGCGGGTTTTTGGGTCTTCTGCACATGGAGATCATCCAGCAGCGCCTGGAGCGGGAGTTCGACCTGGACCTCGTCACCACCGCGCCGAGCGTGGTCTACAACGTCATCAAGACCGACGGGAGCAAGATCCAGATCGACAACCCCACCAACCTCCCGCCCCTCACCGAGATCGACTACATGGAGGAGCCCTACGTCGACGCGCATGTGATCACCCCGCAGGAGTACGTCGGGGCCATCATGGACCTGTGCCAGGACAAGCGCGGCACCTTCCGGGATATGAAGTACATCGAGGGCGGGCGCGTGCAGCTTCTGTACGATCTGCCCCTCAACGAGGTCATTTACGATTTCTTCGACCAGCTCAAGAGCCGCACGCGCGGCTACGCCTCCTTCGATTACGAACTCAAGGGCTACGTGCGCAGCGACCTGGTCAAGCTGGATATCCTCCTCAACGGCACGCCCTGCGACGCGCTCTCCATCATCGTCCACAAGGACCGCGCCTACCCGCGCGGCCGCAATATCTGCGAAAAGCTCACCGACGCCATCCCGCGGCACCTCTTCGAGATCCCCGTGCAGGCGGCCGTAGGCGGGAAGATCATCGCCCGGGAGACCATCAAGGCCCTGCGCAAGGACGTGCTCGCCAAGTGCTACGGCGGCGATATCTCCCGCCAGAAGAAGCTCCTGGAAAAACAAAAGGAAGGCAAGAAGCGCATGCGCCAGGTCGGCTCCGTGGAGGTGCCGAGCGAGGCGTTCATGGCGGTTCTGAAGATGGACTGACCAGATGGCAAGGAAAAAGGGCCGCCCCACGGCGGCGGGGCGTGTGGCGCGCGCGCTCCTCATCGATCTTGTGTGCATAGGCCTGGGCCTGTGCCTCTTCGCGCTCTTTCACCACGTGCTGCCCATGTGGTACGGCATCCAGCTCTTCGGCACCGAGCGCGCCAGCGAGGTGGATCCCACCCTGGCCGAACACCTGAGCGGCTTCAAGCTGGACGCCGTCGTCACCCAGGCGCCGGCCGAGACGCCCGCCCCGGAGGAAACGCCGGTACCGGCCGTGACGCCCGAACCCACGGCCGCGCCCGAGCCTTCCGCGACGGCGGAACCGGCGGCCACCCCCGAGCTGGAACCCACACCGGAGCCCGCCGCGGCACCCGAGCCGGAGATCACCCCCGAGCCGGAGGCCACCGAGGCTCCCGGGCAGGCGGAGGGCCTGGCGGCCATCCCCGCGGAGACGACCGTCAACGAAGCCTCTCCCGCCGGGCAGATCGCCGCCGTGCAGGCGCGTCTGATCGAGCTGGGCTGGCTGGAGGCGGCGGAGCCCTCCGGCGTCTACGATACGGACACCCGCTACGCCGTGGCGTATTTCCAGAGCGCGGTCAACAACAATAACCCCATCGCCTCCCTGAAAAAGGACGGCTGGGCCGATCCGGAGACCCTCGAGTGGCTCGCGGCCTCCTGGGCTCCCGCGAACCCGGACAGCGAGGTGGCCAAGCAGCCCGGCCAGGTCATGGGTGAGCGCATCGTCGGCGGCCCGGGCGATTTCAGCGAACTCTTCGACAGCCTTGGCCTGGAGACGAACCAGGTCTACGCCGACGGAGGCAAGTACCTCTCCGACGACGTCTATATCCGCATCACCAAGGACCAGGCCCCCGGCGTGCGCTTCTATGTGGCGGATATCTACGTGCGCAACGTCAAAAACCTGCGCACCGCCGTGGCCTCGGAGCTGGACCCGCGCGTACGCGTGGCCTTCGTCTGGGATATGGCCAAGGAGGTGGACGCCATCCTCTCCGTGAGCGGGGATTACTACTCCGCCCGCAACGACGGCGTCATGGTCCGCAACGGCAAGCTCTACCGGGATACCTTCTTCGGCGACGTGTGCGTCATCTACAACGACGGCGAGATGGTCACCTGCGCCCCCGCCGAGTTCGATCTGACCGCCGCGCGCGAGCGGGGCATCTGGCAGGCGTGGTCCTTCGGACCGGCTCTGCTCGATGGCGAGGGGCACGCGAAGACCGCCTTCGACAGCGCCGTCGTGCGCAAGAACCCCCGCTGCGGCATAGGCTACTTCGAGCCGGGCCACTACTGCTTCGTGGTAGTGGACGGCCGGGCCGCGGAGAGCGGCGGCATGTCGCTGGCGGAATTCTCGCTCCTGTTCGAACAGCTGGGCTGCGAGTGCGCCTACAACCTGGACGGCGGCAACACCGCCGCCATGGTCTACCGGGGGAGCTGCGTCAACGAGCCCTCCCAGGGCGGCCGCAAACTTTCGGACATCATCTACATCGGGGAGGTGCTGGATAAATGAAGCGCTTCCTGGCCCACGTCCAGATCGTCCTTTCGGGGATGATCCTCACGCTGCTGTGCATCGACCGCGTCAACGACGCGATGGAGATGATCGACCACCCCCTGACCAAATGGCTCCTCTTCGCCCTGTGCGGCGCGGGACTTGTCGGCGGGTACCTTGCCGTTCGGGAGGACGCGCGGCTGCGTGCGCGCCGAGAGCAGCGGGCGATGAAGAAACAAGGAAGGGCCGTCAGGCCCGACTAGCGGTTCCCGGTTCCGGCGCGAAGGAGGCCCGAAAGGCCGACGAAGAGAGGAGACCGGGCCGCCAAGCTGCGACGCCGCCCCAGGCGGCGGGGCAGCCGACGAATCAGAAAGGCGATGACATACCATGGAGAACCAGGCACCCGTCCAGGAAAAGAAGAAGCGCATCTTCTCCGGCATCCAGCCCACGGGCACGCTCACGCTGGGCAATTACATCGGCGCGCTGCGCAATTTCCCCCTGTTCCAGGAGGAATATGAGTGCATCTACTGCGTGGTGGATCTGCACGCCATCACCGTCCGGCAGGACCCCGCCGCCCTGCGCAAGGCCTGCCTCAAGCTCATGAGCGTGTACCTGGCCGTGGGGCTGGACCCGGCCAAATCCCTCCTGTATTTCCAGAGCCACGTCTCCGGCCACGCGGAGCTGGGCTGGATCCTGGACTGCTTCACGTACATGGGCGAGCTCAGCCGCATGACGCAGTTCAAGGATAAATCCGCCAAGCACGCGGACAACATCAACGCGGGCCTGTTCACCTACCCGACCCTCATGGCCGCGGATATCCTCCTGTACCAGACCGATCTCGTGCCCATCGGCGCGGACCAGAAGCAGCACTTGGAGCTGGCGAGGGACATCGCCCAGCGCTTCAACGCCGTCTACGGCGACGTCTTCACCGTGCCGGACGGGTACTTCCCCAAGGTCGGCGCGCGCGTCATGAGCCTGCAGGAGCCCACCCGCAAGATGAGCAAATCCGACCCGGAGGAGACCTACATC
>CACZOT010000060.1 GCA_902782795.1 uncultured Eubacteriales bacterium
AGCGTGGCCACGGTCATGACCTGGGTCTGGCCGCGGGTGAACACGCCGGAGCCGTGGGGACGGGGCAGCACGCCGACTTCGCACCAGATGGGGCGTACCTCGGTGAGCTTGCGACCGTCGGGGCGGATGCCCTTGTCGATGATGTGGCGGCGCATGACTTCCTTCTGGATGCCGTAGAGCGCGTCGCCGACTTCGCCTTCGCGGCCGGCGAACTGCTCGGCAAAGTGCTCGGCGACCTCGGCCTTGACCTGCTCCTCGCGGGCCTGGCGCTCTTCGCGCTCGTAGGTGGCGAACATCCATTCGACCTTCTCGTAGGCGTACTCGCGCACGGCCTCCTTGACGTCCTCGCCCGGCAGGACCAGCGGGAACTCGATCTTTTCCTTGCCGATCTCGGCGACGATGTCGTTGATGAAGGCGACGACCTTCTTGACCTCTTCATGGGCGAAGAGGATGGCCTTGAGCATGGTCTCCTCGGAGACTTCCTTGGCGCCCGCTTCGACCATCATCACGGCGTCCTTGGTGCCGGCGACGGTGAGGTTCATCTCGCTGGCGGCACGCTGCTCCAGGCTGGGGTTGAGGACGAACTCGCCGTCCACCAGGCCGACGTTGACCGCCGCGGTGGGGCCGGCGAAGGGAATGTCGGAAACGCACAGAGCCGCGGAGGAACCGATCATGGCGGGGATGTCCGGCGCGATGTCCGGATCCACGGACAGGACGGTGGCCACGACGCACACGTCGTTGCGCATGCCCTTGGGGAAGAGCGGGCGCAGCGGGCGGTCGATCAGGCGGCTGGTGAGGATCGCCTTCTCGGCGGGACGGCCCTCGCGGCGCGTCCAGCCGCCAGGGATCCTGCCGACGGCGTAGAGCTTTTCTTCAAAATCGACGCTCAGGGGGAAGAAATCGATCCCCGGGCGCTGGGTGGCGGCGGCGGTGGCGGTGACGAGAACGACAGTTTCGCCGTAGCGGACGAGAACGGAACCGTTCGCCTGCTGGGCGTACTTGCCGAACTCGAGCGTCAGCTTGCGGCCGCCGAGTTCCATCGAGTACTCCTTGTACATGGTGCATCCTCCTTAGGATTTGATCTATATCTTTTTATTGATACCGTTGTTGGGGCCAGATCGGTTTCGCGGCGCCCGCGCGGGAAAAAACGGTAAACGCCGCCGCCCAAGGTGTTCTCGGGCGACGGCGTCATATCATCTTCCCGGGGCGCGCGTGCTGGCCATGGCGATCACTTGCGCAGGTTCAGCTTCTCGAGGAGGCTGCGGTAGCTCTCGATATCGGTGGAGCGCAGGTAATCCAGGAGACCACGGCGCTGGCCGACCATCAGCAGAAGGCCGCGGCGGGAGTGGTGGTCGTTCTTGTTGTTCTTGAGGTGCTCGTTGAGGTGGTTGATGCGCGCGGTAAGCAGCGCGATCTGCACTTCGGGGGAGCCGGTGTCGCCGGGATGGCGGCCGTAGGCTTCGATGATCTCAGTCTTGGTCATGGTTTCTTCCTCCATTTTTCGTATTCCCGCGAACCAGGCGCACCGTTGGAGAGGCGGCGCACCGAGCAGGCGGATCATGCGGCAAACCTTGGCCGCAAAGGGTATTTTACCATACCCCGCGCCCTGTGTAAACACGCGGGAGTATTAAGTTTTATTTTGCGAACATCGCCTTGAAGAAGCCCGAGAAGGACAGCTCCGTCACCGGTGTCGCGGTCAGGTAGATGAGGCCCTGGAGGATCTGGTCGCCCAGGAAGATGACCACGCAGGCGGTCAGCGCCAGGCAGATCACCAGCCAGATGATGCTCGCGATCGCCCAGGTGCGCTTGCTGGGCTTATGGCTCGCGAAAGCCGTGACGATCCAGAAGATGACGTTCACACCGGGGATGGCGCTGAGCAGCAGCGTCCACATCCAGTTTCCGACGCGGACGGTGTTCGTTTTTTTCGCCATAGGAATGCTCCTTTCGCGGACATGCGCCCGCTTCTGATCAATTCTCATCCTATTATACCCCCGTCAGGCGGCCGCGTCAACCACAATTCGCGCGATTCGCGCGGGCTGGCCGGGGCGCTCCGGGACGAGAAAATATCACAAAAATGTGCTGACAGGGAACGAAAGATGGAATATAATAGTCATAAAGCTGAAATCATCCCGGAGGGGGAGGATACCCATGAGAAGAAGGATCGCGCTGCTCCTGTGCGCCATGCTGGCCCTGGCCGGGCTCGCCGCGCCGCAGATCGCGCTCGCCGAGACGCCGGCGCAGACGGTCAGCCTGAGCGCGAGCAGCATCACTCTGGAAGCGGGCGGGAAGGATTCCACCGCGACCCTGGCCGTGACCGTCACGCCCACAGGCGCGGACGAGGCCCTCCGCTGGGTGACTTCCGACGCCAAGGTCGCGACCGTGAGCCCGGGCGGCGTCGTCACCGCGGTGGGGAAGGGCAAGTGCGTCATCGGCGTGCGCGGGGCGAACACGAAATGGGCCAAGTGTTACGTCACCGTGACGGCCGCCGCTCCTGCCGCCGTGCGCTTCAGCCGGACCAGCGCCACGCTGGGCCTGGGCGAAAAGTGGCAGATCCCCTACGCGGTCAGCCCATCCGCCCTCGCGCCGCAGGCGCAGTGGGTCACCACCAATAAGAGCGTGGCCACCGTCTCCGCAACGGGCGAGATCACCGCTACGGGCAAAGGCGCCTGCGTCATCGGCATGCGCGTTCCCGGCAGCGCCTGGGCCAAGTGCAAGATCACCGTCACGAACGCGGGCGGCGGCTCTACCGCGCCTGTTTCCGGCACGGGGGCCGTCACCTTCGAGACGGCCAGCCTCGTCATGAACCTGGGGGCCCTGAGCACGGTCAAGCTCGGCTTCACCGTCGATCCGGCGGACAAGGCCTCCTCCCTCCAGTGGGTCACCACCAACGCCGCGGTGGCATCGGTTGAGGGCGGCACCATCACCGCGCACAGCGCGGGCAGCTGCGTGATCGGCGCGCGCGTGCCGGGCGGCAAGTGGGCCAAGTGCAAGGTGAAGGTGAGCA
>CACZOT010000061.1 GCA_902782795.1 uncultured Eubacteriales bacterium
ACCAGCAGGCGATCTTGTCGTTCTGAGAGCGCATGAACTCGAGCATCTCGGGGGTGACTTCGCAAAGGAGGTCAACCTCGTTGTTGATCATGGCCATCTGGCGGTTGGTGTCGTCGCCCAGGGCGCGCACCCACACGTACTTGGCGGGAGCGTCGGCCTCGGTGTAGCCATAGTAGGCGCCGCCGGCCACGCCCAGCGTGGAGGACATCCAATCCTCGCGCAGCTCATAGAGCACCCACCAGCCGTTGGGATCGTAATCCTTCACGGTGTAGGGACCGGCCACGACGGGGTCGGAATCCTTGAACTGGGTCACGTCTTCGACCTGGGAGTAGATGTGCTCCGGAACGATGCGGTAGCTGTTGCCCCAGATGGTGACGCCGAAGACCTGGGTCAGACGCGGGAAGGGCTCGTTCATGATGAACTTGACGGTGTAATCGTCGACCTTCTCGACATGATCGAGGATCTGATTGAGGTAGGCGGTCATGGAGATGCCCTTCTCAGTCGTCTGGATCATGGTAAAGGTGTAGACGACGTCGTCCGCGGTGAGATCGACACCGTCGGACCACTTGATGCCCTGACGGAGCTTCACGGTGAACTCGGTGAAGTCTTCGTTGGCTTCGGGCATGCCGTCAGCGATTTCGCCGAACTGATCGCCCGCGGCGGTATCCATCTCCCACAGATGGCTCATCATGAGCTGGTGGACGCCGAAGCCCATGGAGGAACCGATCATGTAGGGGTTGAAGATGCCGGGGTTGTCGGTCGGGGACTGGCACTCCATAACGAGGGTCTCGTTACGGGGCGTGCCGACCTGGGTCAGCTCAGAGTCCGCGAAAGCGGTCATGCCCACGAACATCGTGAACACCATCGCCAGCGCGAGCACCAGGGACAGAGTCTTTTTCATGTGAAAAGACCTCCTTTTATAACTCAAACGGACGCGCGTCCGCTTGGTTCGAAAATAGTTTCGAACATTTTCTAAACTCTTTGATAACACATTTACGATGATTTTAACACGCCGCCATTGTTTTGTCAACCGGATTGTCCCCATATCCGTTTTTCCGCTTTCCCCCATTTATTTGCTTGCAAGCTGATGTTTTTGCCAGATTTTGTACTTTTCCCGGAACCCGGTGCGGCGCGGCGCCGTCTTATGAGTACAATTGGCAAAAAAGGAGGCGCGCCCATGAACGGCAAGAAGAAGTGCAAGATCCTCAAGGAGATCCGCGCCCAGATCGCCCAGGCGAACGACATCTCCCTGGTCGTGAACGAATGCACCCACAAGGGCGAATGCCGCGGCACCTGCCCGCGCTGCGAGGCGGAGGTGCGCTATCTCGAGCAGGAGCTGGAGAAACGCCGTCAGCTCGGCAAGCGCATCGCCCTGGCGGGCGTGTCCGTTGGCGTGACGGTGGCGCTGTCGGGCTGCTCGGTCCTGGAGGACATGGCCTGGTCCGTCCGCGAGATGTTCCGCGGCCGGGACGACGGCGATATCATCGACGTCATGGGCGACGTGCCCATGTACGATCCCACGGAGCTGCCCGAAGAGTTCCTGATGGGCGAGGTCGAAGCGCTCCCGCCGGATTTCGAGGGCTGAGATGAACGCGCCCGTGTTTCCGCTGATCGGCTTCGAGCGCCTGCGCATGGCCATCGACGGCCGCGGCGTCACGACCCTGGCCGCCGCCTGGGGCTGTCCCCTGCGCTGCCGCTATTGCCTGAACCCCCAATCCTGGCGCGAGGATACGCTCGTGCGCCGCGTCACGCCGGAGGAGCTTTACGCCATGGCCCGCGTGGACGATCTCTATTTCCGCGCCACGGGCGGAGGCGTCACCTTCGGCGGCGGCGAACCTTTGCTGCGCGCGCAGTTCATCCGCGCGTTCCGGGGCGTATGCGGGCGGGATTGGCATCTGACGGTGGAGACGTGCCTGAACGTGCCGGAGGAGAACGTGCGCGCGGTACTGGGGCAGGTGGACGAGTTCGTGGTCGATATCAAGGATACGGACGGAGAGATCTACCGCCGCTACACCGGCGCGGACAGCGCCCAGGCCCGTTCCAACCTGGCCCTGCTCCTGCGCGAAGCCGGGCCGGAGCGCGTGGTCGTTCGCGTGCCCGCCATTCCCGGGTACAATACCCCTGAGGATCAGGAGCGCAGCCGTGAGCGTCTGGCCGCCCTAGGCGCACGGAGATTCGACCTGTTCCCCTATATCGTGCGGGAATAGGCGCTCCCCCACGCCGCCTTCGGGCGGCTTTTTTTGTTGCCATTTGCGGCTTCGGCGCGTATAATGGCAGCGGTAATCTGTCTGTTGGGGAGCAAAAGATGAAGCGGGAATTCGAGCGGTTCGATATGAAACAGCGCCCGCGGCGCACGAAGTGGTACCTGCGGCCGCTGACGATCGCCATCAGCCTGCCAGGCGTCTGGCGCCACCGGGCGAAGATCGTCAAGGTCGGCTGCGAAGGGCTCCGGCCGCCCTATCTGCTCCTGTGCAACCACAACGCCTTCCAGGATTTCAAGGTGGCGACCAAGGCCATCTGGCCGCAGACGGCCAACTATGTCGTGGCCATCGACGGCTTCATCGGCCGGGAAAAGCTCCTGCGGGACGTGGGCTGCATCTGCAAGCGCAAGTTTACCAACGATATCCTCCTCATCCGCCACCTCCAGCAGACCATCAAAAACGGCGACGTGGCCGTCATCTACCCGGAGGCGCGCTATTCCCTCTGCGGTACGACGGCGGTCCTGCCGGAATCTCTGGGCAAGCTTTGCCGCATCCTGCGCGTGCCGGTGGCGGCGCTGATCTGCCACGGGCACCACGTCAATTCCCCCTTCTGGAACACGCGCGACCGCGGCGTGAAGCCCACCGAGGCCGAGATGCGCCTCCTCTTCACGCCGGAGGAGCTCAGGACCGCCCCCACCGACGAGATCAACCGCCGCCTCGTCGAGGCCTTCCAGTACGACGACTTCGCCTGGCAGAAAGAGCGCGGCCTCCGCGTGACCGCTCCCTGGCGCGCCGAGGGGCTCCACAAGGTGCTCTACCAGTGCGCGGCCTGCGGGACGGAATTCCGCATGGCCTCCCGGGGAGACCACCTCTCCTGCGCCGCCTGCGGGAAACAGTGGCAAATGCTGGAGACGGGCGAACTGCGCGCCCTGAGCGGGGAGACGGAGTTTTCCCACATTCCCGATTGGTACGAGTGGGAGCGCGCCAACGTGCGCGCCGAGGTCGAGCGCGGGGAATACTCCAGCGGGGAGCTGCCCGTCACGGTGGATTCCCTCCCCAACGCGCGCCGCTTCGTGCGCCTGGGAGAGGGCACGCTCGTCCACGATATGAACGGGTTCAACGTGCGCGGGACCGACGTGGACGGCGACCCCTTCGAGATGGTCAAGACCGTGCCCAGCCTCTATTCCTGCCACATCGAGTACGATTACCTGGGCAAACACGGAGACTGCGTGGATCTCAACACCCTCGAGGACACCTGGTACATCTACCCGCATGGAAAGCCCTTCTCCGTCACCAAGATGGCCCTGGCTACGGAGGAGCTCTACTTTGCCTGGCGACGGGCCGAGGGACGCCCCTGCCCTGCCGGGCTGGCCTGACGCACAGGTAGTCCAGACTTTGGTCTGTTATTTTGAATACGCAAAGGAGAGAACGCTATGCTGGCCAACCGCGCCCCCATGGGCTTCAACACCTGGAACACCTTCGGAGAGAACATTTCGGACGAGCTCATCCGCCAGACCGCGGACATGATGGTGGAAAAGGGCTACCTCGCGGCGGGGTACGAATACCTCGTCATCGACGATTGCTGGCAGGAGAAGACCCGCTCGGAGGACGGCCGTCTCGTTCCGGACCACAAGAAGTTCCCCAGCGGCATCAAGCCCGTGGCGGATTACGTCCACTCCAAGGGCCTGAAATTCGGCATCTATTCCGACGCGGGCGTGCGCACCTGCGCGGGCTACCCCGGCAGCTACGACCATGAGTACGTCGACGCGGCCACCTTCGCCGAATGGGGCGTGGATTTCCTCAAGTACGATTTCTGCCATTTCCCCCACGCCGGAGATTGCAAGACCCGCTATCTCACGATGGCCATGGCCCTGCGCTCCTGCGGGCGGGAGATCCTCTTCTCCGCGTGCAACTGGGGCGAGCAGGAGCCCTGGAACTGGATGCGGGCCGTCGGCGCGCACATGTACCGCTCCACGGGCGATATCATCGACACGTTCAAGTCCTTTACGGATATCGCCAAGGCCCAGCTCCCCCACTTCAACGCCAACGCCCCGGGCTGCTACAACGATATCGATATGCTGACCGTGGGCATGTACGGCAAGGGCAACGTCGGTTACGGCACCGCCTGCTCGGACAACGAATACCGCATGCAGTTCGCCCTCTGGTGCCTGATGGGCGCGCCGCTCATGCTGGGCGGAGACCTGCGGGGGATGAACCCCTTCTGTGAGGAGCTGCTGCGCAACAAGGAGCTCATCGCCATCGATCAGGACGAGGAGTGCCGCCCGCCCTACGTGGTCAGCCATCCCTGGGTGCACCGCACGGGCGAAGTCGGCGGCGAGCGCTATCCCTTCGCCGAATCTCAGGCGTTCGTGCTCGTGAAGCAGCTCTCCGGCGGAGAGTTCGCCCTGGCCTTCGTCAAGCTCGAAGAAGGCTCCGCGCCCATGGAACTCCTTCTCGCCGACGCGGGCATCCCCTACGGCTCCGGGTTCGACGTGGAGATGACCGACGTCTTCACCGGCGAAAAGCTCGCCCCGCAGCGGGACGTCTTCACCGCCACTGTGGACGGCCACGATATGAAGCTCTACCGCTGCCGCCTGGTGAAGCGCTGATGGCTGCCTGCCGCGCCTGCGGACGGGCGCTGACGGGCGACGAGATCGGCATGACCAAGAAGATGATCAACCGCGGCGCGCGGGAATTCTTCTGCATGGACTGCCTGGCCGCGTACCACAGGGTGCCCGTCGAGGCGCTGTACAAGAAGCTCAAGGAGTTTCGCGCCATGGGCTGCACGCTCTTCGCGCCGCTTCCCGAACGGGATGATCGATAACAGAGCCGGGGCCGCTTTACAGCGCCCCGGCTCTTGGTTTACGGTTCTGCTTTGTATCCTGCGACGGAGTACCCCGCGGCGGCCACGGCCCTGCGCAGGGTCTGCTCGTCCGGGGGCGTCTTCGTGCGCACTTCGGCGCGGCGTGCGCCGAAGCGGACCACCGCCCAGGTGCCCTCCAGGGCGTTCAGGGCATTGGCGACACGGCGCGCGCAGTTCTCGCAGGTCATGCCGCCGATCTCCAACTCGGCGCGGTAGGGGTA
>CACZOT010000062.1 GCA_902782795.1 uncultured Eubacteriales bacterium
CGATCAGCCAATCCGGATATTCTTCAAGCCGGTATGTGCACCCGGCGTCCAGCAGGGTCTGCTCTGTCACGCTGTTCGCCGGACACAGGGGATAATCCGGAAAAAAATCAAAAACAGCAAAATAAAACTCCGCGGCTATTGACAGCGGGCGGCGTCGGTGCTATAATCTCTTTCGTTCACGGGAGCGATCCCATGAAGGTTCCTGGGTGTAGCGCAGCTTTGTAGCGTGCTTGAATGGGGTTCAAGAGGCCGAGAGTTCAAATCTCTCCACCCAGACCAGGAAAAAGTCCGGATCCGTTGGGTTTCGGGCTTTTTCTTTTTTATTTCGCGTAAAAACCGACCGGAAAAGCAGCTTCTGGATGATACAGAAGCAGAACAAAATAACGGTTGCGTTATTTATACAACTGTGATATTCTGTTATAGATTTGATTAGGCAAGGAGGGCATTTGGAGTGGCAGAAAACGAACAGGTCACGATGATCACGTCCTTTGATGATTCCCCCGAGTACAGGCAGTTTGCCGCGAGGCAAGAGGAAATGATGGAGGCCGTCCACGGGGATAATCCATATTTTATCCGGCACGATTCTCCCCTGACCGACGTTTCCCTGATGGAAGGGAAGAAAGTGATCAACTTCGGTTCCTACAACTATGTCGGCATGTCCGGCAGGAAGGAAGTATCCGAAGCGGCGAAGGCGGCCATCGACAAATACGGGACCAGTGCCAGCGGCAGCCGGCTGATCGCCGGCGAGAAATCGCTTTATATGGAGCTTGAAAGGGAGATCGCCGCGTGGAAGCACGCGGAGGACTGCCTGGTGCTGGTCAGCGGGCACGCGACGAACGTTACCTTTGTGGGTAATTTCTGCGGCAAGGACGACCTGATCCTCTATGACAGCCTGGCGCACAACAGCGTCTGGGAAGGATGCAGGATCTCCCCGGCGGTGTGCCGGCCCTTCCCGCATAACGATCCCGAAAAGCTGGACGAGATCCTCTCCAGGCGCCGCAGCAAATTCGCCAAGGTGCTGATCGTCATCGAAGGCGCGTACAGCATGGACGGCGATATCGCGAAGGTGCCGGAAATCGTCGCGATCAAGAAAAAGTATGGCTGCTTCCTGATGGTGGACGAGGCGCATTCCTCCTGCGTGCTGGGTGAAAACGGCGGGGGAGTGGACGAGTATTTCAACCTCGCTCCCGACGATATCGACATCAAGATGGGCACGCTGTCAAAGGGCCTCGGCGCCTGCGGCGGATATCTGGCCGGCAAGCGGGAGATCATCGAATACATGCGCTATATGCTGCCCGGGTTCGTGTTCTCCGTGGGGATCTCCCCCGCCCTGGCCGCCGCCGCGCTGACTTCGCAGAGGCTCCTGCGCAGCGATCCTTCGATCATGCGCCGCCTGCACGAGAACATCGAGACCTTCGTCTCCGAGGCGAAAAAGCGCGGCTTCGATACCTGCCTGGCCGAAAAGACCGCCATCGTTCCCATCATGGTCGGCGAGGATTCCGACGCCTACCGCCTGTCCATCGCCATGCGGCGCAAGGGCGTGTTCGTGCCCCCTGCGGTGTTCCCCGCCGTGCCGCGCGGCAAGGCGAGGCTGCGCTTCTGCGTCATCTCCGAGCACACCCGCGAGGAGATCATCACCGCGCTGGATACGCTCTTGGAGGTCGCGGCGGAGGAGGGCGTCCGGCTGCCCGCGCCCAAAGGCAAATAACCCCTCTCCCCCGCGCCCGTTTGATCGGAAACAAAGGCTTGCACATCGACCGGCGAGAAAGGATGGACACGAAATGATCAAAATCGTAGCGAAAATGCTGGTTCGGGCGGATATGGTGGAACAGTTCAAGGCCACCGCGCGCGAGCTCGTGGAGAAATCCCGCGCGGAGGAGGGTAACATCTTCTATTCCCTGAACGTGAGCACGAAAGACCCGCGCCTGCTGGCGTTCATCGAATGCTGGAAGGACCAGGCGGCCATCGAGACCCATAACGCCACGGAGCACTTCACGAGCATCCTCCCCAAGCTCGGCGCCATGTGCGAAGAGGGTCTGCCGGTGGATCTGTTCACCGAGGTCGAATACTGAAGCGGTTTGAGAACCCCATCGGGCGGCCGGGCGTTTCCGGCCGCCCGCTTTTTTCAGCTTTCTCCGCCCCTTGCCATAAAATAGAGCCGCTTTGGGGCTTGTAACTTCGCGGCGGCTGTGCTATGCTTCCTGCACCGGTTGGAGGGAGAAGCCATGTCAAATCCAGACAATCTGCCGCGCGGAGGTTCAAACCGCCGCTACGAAGAGGCGCTCGGCATGATGCGCTCGGCCCAGTCGAAAGAGGCGTTTCGCGAAGCCGAGTCCGCCCTGCGCGCGCTGGCCGGGTTCCGGGACGCAGACGCCCTCGCGGACCGGTGCCGCGAGCGTGCGGAGACCTGTCTGAGGGACGACGTTTACGCCGCCGCACTCTGGCAGATGGAGCGCGGTTCCGTCTCCGGATACATTTCCGCCGCGCAGCTGTTCGATTCGATCCCCGGGTGGAAGGACGCCGACGCGCAGGCCGCGGCCGCGCGTGCGGGCATCGAGCGCCTGCGGCAGGAAAGCGCGCGGGCGGAGGAAGCCGCCCGGAGGCGCAAACGCGCTCTGCGAAGGGCCGGCATCGCTCTGGCCGCGCTGATCCCGCTGTGCGCCGTTGCCGGGATCGTGTGGCGGCGCGCGATCGCTCCCCGGGCTCGGTACAGGCAGGCGCTCGCTCTCCTGGAGCGGGAGGAGTACGCGCAGGCCTGGAGCCTCCTGGAGAACCTGGAGCTGCCCGGGAGCGACGAGCGCCGCGCAGAGGTGCGGGAAGCGCTGAACAGCCGCGCGGAGGTCGGCTCCCTCGTCCTGTTCGGCTCCTGGGAGCAGGACGGCCATGAGGAGAACGGCCCGGAGGCCATCCTCTGGCGTGTGCTCGAAAAGGACGGGGACCGGCTCCTCCTCCTGAGCGAATACGGTCTGGAGCCCCTTCCCTTCGAAAGGCCCGCCCGCAGGATCACCTGGGCCGAGTGCCAATTGCGGTCATGGCTCAACGGCGCGTTCCTGGAGGCCGCCTTCGCCTCGGAGGAGCAGGAGCGCATCTGCGTTTCCCCGGTGTCCGCGGACCGCAACCCGTCGTATCGGCCCGACCCCGGCGCCGAAACGCGGGACCGGCTGTTTCTCCTGAGCGTCGAGGAGGCGTACCGCTATCTCCCCAGCGCGGAGGAACGCCAGTGCTTCGCCACGCCCTGGGCGAAAAAACAGATGGCGCTGAGCAGCAGGGAGAACGGCCGCGCCTGGTGGTGGCTGCGCACGCCCGGCCAAGTGCTCAACTACGCCGCCTTCGTCCTGGACGGCGGCGAGATCCGGGAGGACGGGTACCACGTCTCCTACGCGTATATCACCGTCCGCCCGGCGATGTGGGTCTGCCTGCCCTCCGCGGAAGGATAGCCTGTGAAACGTGCGAGCAGCGGGCCGCCGAACACTCGGCAGCCCGCTGCTTTTCTTTCCCGGCGTCCCCACCCTTCGCGCCATGCCGGCGGCCGTCCGGGGACAGTATTCCCTTTTCCGTGGCTTACTGGTATTCGGCCACGCTGATCCACTTCTCCAGCAGCTCGCGCTCGGCCTCCCGGTGCTTGGTGAGCTGCTGAGCGGCCACCACGGGCATCCAGGTCTGCACGTACTGGATGGCCATATCGGCCTTTTTGCAGAACAGCCTGAGGTACTTTTCCGCCAGCTCCGGCTTATCCAGCGAGAAGCGCAGGTAGGTGATGGCGGCGTCGGCGCCGGCGTTGCCCGCGCTGGCGTGGGCCCAGTCGAGGATGCAATAGCTGCCGTCCTCGCGCAGGACGATGTTGGAGGGCACCAGGTCCCCATGGCAGAGCTTGGAATGGGGGGCCATGCCGTGGATGCGCTGCAGCAGCTCGTAGCGGGTGCTGGC
>CACZOT010000063.1 GCA_902782795.1 uncultured Eubacteriales bacterium
AACCGCTGGAGATCGCCATGCATATGTACGGCGGCTTCGAGCAGGTCGGCTCCATCGGCCAGACCCTGCCCAGTGAAGATCAGCAGACCGTCACGCAGGCGGGCGATATCGTCCTCTATTCTTCGAACCAGATCGTCATCTTTTATGGAAGCAATTCCTGGGCGTACACGCGCCTGGGGCGCGTCGCGGACCGGACTGCCGAACAGATGGCCGCTCTCCTGGGCTCGGGCGACGTGAGCATCTCCCTGGACGCCTCGCCCGCCGGCCTGCCCGCCTATCTCCAGGCGCTGCTGCCCGAGCCGCAGGAAGAGGTGACGCTGACGTTCTCCTCCTTCTCGGGCGGCGGGCCGGAGTACAGCGTCTCCATCGACGATCCCGCGGTCGTGTCTTGCGAGCGGGACGTGCAATCCGACGGCCCGGACGCGCCGGGCGCGGGCTATGCGCTCTCGCTCACCTTCCGCGGGCTCCGGGCGGGGGAGACGGGCGTCACCGTCACGGCCGCGTCGCCCATCACGGAGAACTGGCAGGCGCGCTACATCGCCCACGTGGAAAAGGACGGCCGCCTCTCGCTGCGGCCCTCCGGCGAATTAGAGAGCCTGGATTTTTACCGCGGCGGATCCATGGTGCCCCTCTCCTTCCAGGTCAGCCGCGAGGGAGACGGGTATACCCTGGTCTTCGACGATGGCGAGCCCATGCCCATGCCCCTGGAGGCCGCCGACGCCCTGTGGCTGGTGATCGAGAAATACGATCTTTGGCGTTGGGACGGCTTTTCCGGCTCCGCTGAGGGCGTGCTGGACGGCGAGATGTTCTCGCTCGAATGCGCGGGCGTTCACGGCGCGAACCTTTACGCCAGAGGCTACAATCACTTCCCGCCGGATTATTTCGACGCGATGGGCGATCTCGAAGTGATCCTCCGCGAGGTCGCGGGGGTGGATTGGTACTGGTGAGCGAGGGGATACGCCAGGGGACTCCGTCCCCTGGACCCCTGCTTAAGGGATTTCGTCCCTTAAGGATCCCATCTTGGGGAATTTCTTGAAATTGAAGACATAGCAATTCTCTCAAAACAAAACGGGCTCCGGTACCCTGCCGAAAGGATACCGGAGCTCGTTTATTATTCTTTCCCGAATTGAGGGGTCCAGGGGGAATCATCCTCCCTGGCGGGAGTGCAGAGGGCGGAGCCCTCGGCGGTTTCCCGTGCTGTTACGGCTTCCCGCCGAGGCCGTCGTCCACGCCGAAGCGCTCGAGGTAGCGGCCGTAATGGGAGAGGGGCTCGCCGGCGGCGACGAGGTGGCTGGCGTCGCCGAGACCGGTGCAGCGGAACCAGCATTCGCCCTGGATGCGCTCCTCGGTCACGAGGGTGGTGACGGAGGTGGGGGCCATGATGAACCCGTGGAGGAGCAGGTGTACGGGGATCTGCAAAAGGTGCGAGAGCATGACCATGGCGATGCCGAAATGGCAGAAGAGGGCGATGGTCCTGTCCGGGTTGTTCTCTACGCGGTAGAGACAGCCCTGGCGCTGGAAGCCATAGCGGGCGAGGAGGGAATCCAGCCCGGCGATGGATTCATCGTAGATCTGGGAGGAATTGCCCGTGGCGACCATGGCGTTCTCGCGCCAGGCCTCGCGGTCGAAAAACTCCGGGCAGCGGGTCCAATACTGGGGAAGGAAATCCCAGGCGTTGGAGCGGCGGCCGGTCTTGGGGTCGTAGATCCAGCCGCGAAACTCCTGCAGCCAGGGGAGGACCTCCGCCTCGCGGCCGAGACGCTCCAGCGTGGCGCGGGCGGTATCCTTGGCGCGGCCGAGAGGGGAGACGTAGAAATCGTCGATGGGGGTCTTGACCAGGCGGTCGGCGAGCAGATCGGCCTCGCGCCAGCCCTTCTCGGTGAGGGAATCGATGGAATAGTCCGGCTCTCCGTGGCGGATGATCATGATCTTCATGGGGAAAAGCGCTCCTCTCTGTGGGCGGGCGGGCCTCAGCGGGTGAGATCCTGCACCCATTTGTATTTGCGGAAGCGGGCCATGACCCAGGGAATCTTGCCCACCTCATCCAGGCAGGTGCAGGCGTACACGGCAAGCACCGGCCAGTGGAACACGAAGGCCCCCAGCAGGGCCAGGGGGATAGCGATCCCCCACATGCACACGGCCAGGGAGTACATATCGAAGACGGTGTCGCCCCCGCCGTCCATGACGCCGTTGATGGTGACGGTGTTGACGGCCCGGCCGATCATGTAGACGGACATGATCACCATCATGCCGGTGAGGTAGCCCTGCGCCTCGTCCGTCAGTTTGACCATGCGCACCACCAGGGGCGTGAGGGCCAGGACGATGGCGGTGGAGAGCAGGCCGATCCC
>CACZOT010000064.1 GCA_902782795.1 uncultured Eubacteriales bacterium
CGCGCGGGTTTCGGGCGGCAATACCTTCGGTTTGCTCGCCCTCTGCCCTCCCTTTCGGTCGGGCGCTCCTACAATCAAAACCGGCTACCGCCAGTCGGGCCTTTCAGGCCCTCCCTCTGCAGGTCCAGGGGCGGAGCCCCCGGCGGAACCTCAAAAAGGACAGAGCCCCGCCGTAGCCCCCGGACTCGGCTACTTCGTGATCTTGCGGAACACGAAGCGCTCCTGCACCTTGTAGTTACAGATAAAGAGGATCACGTCGGCGATGACCTTGGCGACGATATACGGCATCCCGATCACGAGGTGGAACAGGCGAATCAGCTGCACGCTCAGGAGCGCCACGATCACCACCAGGACGTAATACTTGACGATGGCGAAGCGGTTCTCCTTGTCGTTTTTGAAGACGAGATTCTTGTTGATGATGAAATTCACCAGCGAGGAAACCGCGCGCGCGCCGTAGGTGGGGATGGCGATGCTGCTCGGGAAGAACAGGCGCAGGATGATGGCCAGGGCGTAATCCACCAAAAAGGCGATGATGGAGGAGCCCGCGTACTTGGCAAACTGCCGGAAGAGCAGCTTGTAGATGCGCATGCCGTCCTTGAGGGCGTTGAAGTGGCTGGACTTGTTGTCGTCGATGTAGATCGTCTCGATCTCGATCTCCTTGACCGGCACGCGCTCCCGCTTGGCGATGACGAGCATGTTCATCTCGTATTCGTAGCGGTCGCCCTCGATCTCGGAGAAGCGCTCGAGCGTGCTCGGCGGCAGGACGCGCAGGCCCGTCTGCGTATCGTTGATCCACAGGCCGGTGGTCAGCCCGAAGACCAGACAGGTGAGCGTGTTGCCCGCGCGCGAACGCGGCGGCATCTGCTTTTTGTCGCGCGAGCCGAGCAGCAGCGCGTCCGGATACCGGGCGATGCCGTCCGCAACCTTGCGGATATCCTGCGGACGGTGCTGGCCGTCGGCGTCCGCCGTCACGACCCAGCTGCGCGGGGCTTCCTTGGCGATGTATTTCAGGCCCGTCTTCAGCGCCGCGCCCTTGCCGCGGTTCACCTCGTGCGTGAGCACGACCGCGCCCTGCTCCCGCGCTTTGGCGAAGAAGGGAGCGAACGGCTCGCCGCCGCCGTCGTCCACCACGACGATGTGGCCGAAGCCCGCCGCGTGGAGATCGTCGATCAGCGCGTTCAGCTTATCGTCCGGCTTGTAGGCCGGGATGAGGATCTGCAGGTTCTCGTATGCCATGTGGCCTCCCGTATCTCTCGGAGCCTGACGGCCCCGCTCTTGCGCCTTGCTATTATAGCACAGATTCCCCGCCCGCGCTACAGGGGAGCGCCGCGCCCTGTCAGAGGGAATGATTCCACCTGGACCCCCTCACTTGGGGGGATTTCAGAATCCATACTCCCGCACCTTATTGAAAGGATGCCGGAGCATGCAGCAGGGGCGCAGGGAACCGAACCTCCCTTGCCCGCACCCGGCAGATTCCCCCCACCGAAACGTACCCTGCTCAGCACAGCCCGGCCGCGTCCTCTCCCCCCGCCCGCAAAAGCGCCTGGAGCTTGAGGGTATAGCCCTCGGGATCGAGCAGGTAGCTCATGCCGTGCTCCGCTCCGGGCACGAGGAAGATATCCTTCGGCGCGCGGCAGGCCTTGAAGTTTCGCTCGCTCATGGCGCTGGGCACGAGGGTATCGGCAAGGCCGTGGGCGAAGAGCACGGGCGCGCGCATCGCCGCTGCGCCCTCCGTCGCGGAGGCGGCGCGCAGATCGAACCCGGCCAGAAGGCGCGCCCAAAGGCGCACGAGCGGCAGTAGCGGGAAGGGACGCATGCGCATGCGGTCCACGAGCACATGGCGCAGCTCGTCCTCGGGTGTGGTGTATCCGCAATCCGCCACCACGCCCGCGAGCGAAGCGGGCATCTCCCGCGCGCCGGCCATGAGCACCGTGGCCGCGCCCATGGAGACGCCGTCCAGATAGATGGGCAGACTCACGCGCCGCTCGAGCTCGAGGGCCCAGTCCGCCACGTCCTGGCTCTCCAGGGCGCCGAAGGTGATGTATCGCCCCTCGCTCTGGCCGTGGGCGCGCTGATCGATGAGGAGCAGGCTCGATCCCATTTCGAAGATGGGCCGGGCCGCGGCGCTGAAATCCCGCGCGCCGCTGGAGCGGTACCCATGGGCGAGGAGGAAGACCCTCTTCGCCCCCGGCGCGGGCAGGTAGCGCGCCCGCAGGCGCAGGCCGTCGCGGCTGCGGATGGTCCACTCCTCCCAGGGCTGCTTGTCGATCCAGGCGCGGCCCGCGTCCATCACGTCCTGATACTCCATAAGGCGCAGACTGAAGGCGTCCGGCCCGCGCCGCGCCGAGGCGCGCCGGAAGGGGCCGCCCTCCCGGTCGCAGGCCAGGAGGAAAAAGCAATACGACGCCCCGATCAGCGCCAGGAGCATGACGATCGCCAACACCGCCGCCCAGATCATCCCCGTGCCGCCTCACTTTCCATGAGTATTCCCGGTCCATTATATCTCCTTTGGGCGGCTCTGAAAAGAAAGAACTCTCTTGCGCCGCCCGCGCCGCGCGGTATAATAAGAGAGGACCACTCTTTTACGAACGGGAGGATGCCACCATGCTGTTCACCAAGGGAGAAAAGATCCTCTTCATCGGCGATTCCATTTCCGATTACAACCGCGCCAAGCCCGTGGGCGAAGGGCTCTTCGGCGCCCTGGGCACCAGCTGGGTGGCGGACGTCGCCGCGACGCTCGAGGCCGCGCGGCCGGAGCTGGGCCTGCGCTTCGTCAACATGGGCATCGACGGAAACCAGGTGCGCGATCTGGACAAGCGCTGGCAAAGGGACGTGCTCGATCAGAAGCCGGATTGGGTCTGCGTGCTCATCGGCATCAACGACGTCTGGCGCCAGTTCGACAGCCCCACGCGCCCGGAGGAGCACGTGCCCCTGGACGAGTACGAGGCCACCTACGACCGCCTCATCCAGACCACCCTGCGTCAGGCGCGGGGCATGGTCCTCCTCAGCCCCTATTTCATGGAGCCCAACCGCGCCGATCCCATGCGCGCCCGCATGGACGAGTACGGCGCGGCGGTGAAGCGCCTGGCCGCGAAGCACGGCCTCACCTTCGTGGATCTCCAGGCCGGGTGGGACTGGCTCTTCCAGTACATGCACCCCTGCAACATCGCCTGGGACCGCATCCACCCCAACCATACGGGACATATGCACATCGCCCGCCAGTTCCTGGCCGCGGTGGGCTTCGAGGGCTGATCTATGGAACGATACGTTTCGCAGCCCCTGCCCCTGGAAGGCGCGGACAACGCGCGCGATCTGGGCGGTTACCCCGCCGCGGACGGCAAGACGACCCGGAGCGGCGTCTTCCTGCGCACGGACGGCCTGCAGGATCTCACCCCCGCGGATTGCGCGTTCCTGCGCCGCCGGGGCGTGCGCCTGATCCTCGACCTGCGCAGCGACGCCGAGGCCCGGCGCGCGCCTGATCCCGCCATCGAAGGCGTCGCGTACCGGCGCGTTCCCATCATCGACGACGTCAACTCCCGCGCGGCCCAGGTCGCCGATGGCGATCCGGACAAGGCCGATTTCCCGAAGAATATGGGCGAGATCTACGTGGACCGTCTCCGCCACGCGGGGCCTCTCTTCGCCGAGGCGCTGGACGCCCTGGCCTTCTGCCCCGGCGTCGGGCTCTTCCACTGCTCCGCCGGCAAGGACCGGACCGGCCTGGTGGCCATGCTGCTTCTCAAGCTGTGCGGCGTTTCCGACCGGGACGTCGTGCGCGATTACGCCGTGACCGAAGCCAACATGGCAAAAAAATTCGAGGCCCTGCGCGCCCTGATGCGGCGCATGGGCTTGGAGCCCCCCGCGGCCATGTTCTCCTCCGCGCCGGAAAACATGGAGAAGGCCCTCGCCTGCCTGGACGAGCTCGGCGGGGCCGAAGCCCACCTCCTGCGCAGCGGCCTCTCCCCCGAGGCTGTCGCCGCGATCCGCGCAAAGCTCCTTGGCTAGAGGGAGGGAGTACGCCATGGGCTCTGCGTCCTCGTCCTCTGGCAGAGGGCTCCGCCCTCTGCGCTCCTGCCAGGGGGAATGATTCCCCCTGCGCCCCTCAATTAGGGGAAAGAATCATAAACAGGCTCCTGTATCCTATCGCAAGGAAACAGGAGCCTTTCTCTTTTTTCGAGAGAACAGCCATGTTTGTGTTTAGCAGAATTCCCCCAATAAGGGATTCTTGAGGGCCCCCGGACCCTTAAGCGGGGTGCGGGGCGGAGCCCCGCCGTGACCCAAACCGGGCAAACCCCTGGCGCGGCCCCGCTCTACTCCACTCTCTCGCAGCGGATAGGCGCGCAGATCGTCCCGCCGGATGCGGAGGCGGGATCGTTGGTGGTCTCCTCGACGGCGAGCAGGAGCACAGCGGGGATCTCCTCGGCGGTCTGCATGCGCAGTGTCTGCGTGCGCAGCAGACGGCGCCCGGCGTCCACGGTCACGAAGGAATCGACCTCCTGCCAGTCGATGGAGGCGGTGGCGATCTCGCCGCCCCGCTCGTCCAGGGGATGAAAGCGCACGCGTCGTTCGAGCCTGCCGCAGACGGGGCAGCGGGAGAATCCGGCTGCATCGAAATCCTCCGGGCAGAGCAGCGCTTCCAGCCCTTCGAGCAGCGCGCAGCCGGGATCCAGGTGGATGTAGGGCGAGCCCTCGGCGCGATACCACTCCTCTTCCACGCCGCTCGCGTCGTTGGAGACGCAGAACGGGCAGGCGCGCTTGCCGGTCAGATCCTCCAGCACGGCGGCGTTTTTCATGCCCTGGCAGTTTGGATCGGTGTGAAAGAAGGTGCCGTGGGGCGTGCCGTAGAGGGGCTGGTCCACGCGCGCGCCGTCCAGGATGTACTCGATGGTGAGGACGGCCTCCAAATCGGTATAATCCGCGCGGAGGGAGACGAACTCCAGCCCGGCGGCCCCGGCTTCTTCGGCGTCCGGCGTGAAGGCGGCGCTGCGGGCGCTCCTGGTCTGGGGGATGCGCACGATGAGCTCCAGCTCCTCCTCGAAGGCGTCCCCGCTGGTCTCGCGCGGCCCGGAGAACCTGTTCCCGGGAACGGGCACGGGAATGGAGCAGTCCGCTTCGATCTCTTCCGGCGGCGTTTCGCGCAGGAGCGCTTCCATGTAGATGCGGCAGGTCACGCCCTCAGGGAGCTCCGGCCCTTCGGTGAAGCAGTGTCTGATGAGATCATACGCCAGGTCGACCCGGCCCTCCTCGGCCATGCCCGCGTGGCCGATCCCGACGCCGCACGAGTAGTACGGCAATGGCGCGTCTTCGGGCACGGTCACGTCCAGCATGAGCAGCACGTTCGGGCCGGTGTAGACAGCCTCGCTGAGGCGCAGGCGGTAGCCGTACTTCTCCGCCGAGCCCAGGTCCCTCTGCACGAGCGCCTGCGCGCTCTCCAGCGGCGCGACGCTCTCGCCTTTTTCGCGGAAGTATTCCAAAATGCCGAATCCGTCCGTAAGCGCGAAGGCCGTGGCCATCAGGGCCAGGGCGAGGACGAGCGCCAGAGCAAGGCCCAGGCGCGTCCGCGCGGTCTTTTTCACGGGTTTTTCCTCCGCCAGGTGGTCCAGGGCGTATTCCATCGCCCGGTGGAACCGCTCGCTCGTCGGAGGGACGGCCTTGTCAAAGGGCAGCTGCTTCATCCGGCGGTCGCCTCCTCTTCTTCCAGTTCCTTGCGAAGCAGTTTCATCGCGCGCGCCAGCCGCCAGGAGACGGTCCCCTGCGGCAGGGAGAGCATGCCCGCGATCTCGCGGATGGAGTATCCCTCCATATGCTTGAGCACGACCGGCAGGCGGAACTTTTCCGGCAGGCGGAAGAGCGCCTCGCGCAGGGCGCGGCCGTCGGCGTCGTCTCCCGGAGCGGGGATGGATTCGCTCAGGGGCGCTTCGGGACGACGGCGGCGCAGCGTCTGCTTGCACTCGTTGATGAGGATGCGCGTCAGCCAGGTCTCGAAGAACTCCTCCCGGCGCAGCTTGTCCCGGCCGCGCCATGCCTTGAAGAGCGCCTCCTGAACGGCGTCCGCGCAGTCGGCTTCGCTGCCCAGCAGCATGTACGACATGCGGTACAGCCGCCTTTCGCAGGAGAGCGCCCGCTCGCGGAATTGCTGCTCGGTCATGGATCGCATCTCTCCTTTCTGTGATCACGTCCGTTAGATGCGCCGCGGAGAGGATTTGTTGGCGAAGAGAGCGATTCGTGCGAAAAAAAGCGCCCCGGGATGGAAAACATGCCGAGACGGGTCCGGATCCGCGCTGTTTCCGAAAAAAACACACGGCCGGATTCTTCCGAGCCGTGTGCGGCGCCTCCATCCGGATTCGAATTCTCGCCTGCGGGCTCGGTCGGGGCGCGGCTCCCGATGCCCACCGGGCATCGGTTCACTCCCGCGCC
>CACZOT010000065.1 GCA_902782795.1 uncultured Eubacteriales bacterium
GACCAGCGCGCGTCCTGTGGACGCGCGCTGGTCGAGCGCGAAAGGGGGAGTGCAGAGGGGGCGCAGCCCACTCTGCCAGGGCGGCCTGATGCCGGTGCGGACTTTAGTCCGCGCCGGCATCAGGCGCAAAGCCCATGCGTACAATGGTCGGGAAGCGGAACAGAAATGGAGGCGGAGCGAATGAAAGACGTCTACCGCGTGCCGATCCGGCGTTCGGGCCGACGCCGCGCCACCGCTCTTTTGCTGGCGGGCGCACTGGTCCTGTATGGCGCGTCTTTCCTGGCGCGGCCTTCGGCCGCGCCACAGGTCCGCAGCGCGGGCGTGCGCGTCACGCGCGAGGAGGAGCTTCCCGCCGTTTCGTTTTACCCGGTGATCCTGACGGAATCGTCCGATCCTCTGCGAGCACGGGTCGAATCGGCGCGGTACGCCCCGCGCGGAGCGGCGGGATACGTCTGGCAGAGCGGAGGCCTGTACCGCGCGGTCGCGGCGCTCTACCTGAGAGAAGAGGAAGCCGAGCGGGCGGCGGAGAATCTGCTCCGGCAGGCGCAGATCCCCTGCGAGGCGGGGCAGATGCGCGCGCCGGGGGCCCTCCTGCGCCTCACGGCCACGCAGGAGCAATCGGCAGCCCTGCGGTCGGCGGACGAGATGCTCCCTACGTCGGTCGGGCGTCTGGGAGAACTCGCCCAGGCCATTGACGAAGGACTCACAGACGCCGCGCAGGCCCGTGCCGCGCTCTCTACGGAGGCGGCACGGATCGACGAGGCGCGCGTCCTTCTGGAAGCGGAATTCCCCGGCAGAGGAGGAACCATTCCCCAGGGGCTGGCGGTCCTTCTGAAAGACGCTGCGGTCCAGGCGCGCGCTCTCGCGGCGGGGGAGGGCAAGGCCCGCCTGACCCTGTCCGGGGAGATCCGCTGCTGGCAGGCGGAGCTGGCCGGACGCTTCTGCGCTTACCGGGCCGCCTTGACGGGCCGCGACGAGCGATAGAGAGGAGAGAAAGCCATGAAGGAGCGAAGATATTCCGGCATCCCCGTGCTGCGGCAGTTTTTGAGTTCCCATCCGGAGGCGCGCCGAACGACGCAGTTCCCCGCGCCGGAGGAGCGCAAGGCCTTCGCCTTCCTGGCTGACGCGGGCATGGTCTCGCTGCCCGACGGCGGGCCCTTTCCCCTGGCGGGCGGGCTGTACAGCGACGGGGGCTTTTCCTGGGAGAGCGGCTGGGTGACGATCCAGCGCCCCGGACGCTATTTGGCGGTGTTCACGGTTTCGGGCGAGGCGGACGCTGCGCCGCTGCCGGAGGTGGGGCTGGCCCTGGGGACCGGCGAGCCCGTGGGCGAACGGGCGCGGCTTCTCGCTGCGGACGACGGCGCCGTCCAGGCCGTGGGCAGCGCGGTGATCGAGGCGACGGCCGGTACGCGCGTGTCCCTGCGGGCCGAGGGGCCGCTGCTCGTCACCGGGACGCCCGCCGCGACGCTGGTGCTGATCCGGGAGGTATGAGGGGGC
Source organism: uncultured Eubacteriales bacterium (assembly GCA_902782795.1). GTDB lineage: Bacteria > Bacillota > Clostridia > Christensenellales > Aristaeellaceae > UBA1224. The sequence goes on from CACZOT010000065.1 coordinate 1,498, forward strand.
GGCGCCAGGGGAACGCCAGAGGGCTCTGCCCTATGGAGCCATGGCGGCCCACGCTTCAGGGACAAAGGCCCTCAGGGATCCCGTCCTGGGGGATTACGGGAAAACATAAAAATCGGTTCTTCCGAAATCAAGCCGGCTCCGGTACCTGTCCGAGAGGATACCGGAGCCTCTGTGGTTCCCAGACCACATATGCGCTGCCTCTTGTGCAAACGGCCGGTTTCGGGTACAATGATGGGAGCTGACAACAGGAGAAGGGCGGCGGTCCGATTGGCATACACAGGCAGGGCGGTCATCTGCGCGGAGACGGGCGAGGGCCTGCGCGCGTGCGCCTCCGCGGCGCGCATATCCACCACGGGCGGCGGCGCGGTCGCCCAGTTCGAGGCGGCGCAGGGAGGCCCGAAGGACCGCACGCTGGTGCGCAAGGTGCTCTCCTCGGGGCACCGGTCGCTCTTCGAGCACCAGACGTATTTTGTCGCGTTTGAGAACGTCTCCGTCGCGGTCGAGCAATTCGTGATCGAGTTCCGGCTTGGGTCCTACACGGTGAAATCCCGCCGCTACGTGGATTTCTCCGGCGCGGGCTACGTCACGCCCGAGGGCCTCTCGGCGGAGGCCGAAGCCGTCTACCGCGCGCGTATGGACAAGCTCTTCGCGCTCTACGGCCGCCTGACCGAGGCGGGCGTGCCGCGCGAGGACGCCAGGTTCGTCCTGCCCTATTGCTTCTGCTCGAATTTCTACATGACCATGAACGCCCGCGAGCTGTGCCACCTCATCTCCTGCATGGCCTGGGGCCGCGGGAGCGATATCCCGGAATTCCGGGCGCTGGGCGAACAGCTGGCCGCGCAGTTCGAGGAAAAGTGGCCGGGCGTTCTGGAGCTGACGCGGGCGCAATACCATCCGCAGGGCGGCTGGTCTCCGGAGAGATTGGAGGGCGCCGCGCCCATGCGCGAGGCCGTGCCCGCGGCGAAGCTCGTCCGGGGCGAGGAGAACGCCGCCGGGCGGCTCCGGGAGGCGCTGGCCTTCACGGGGCGCGATCTGACCGTCGCGGAGCTCCTGCGCGATCCGCGCCCGCGCGAATTGGAATTCCTCACCTACGAATTCGACATCGAGAACGTCTCGCTGGCCTGCGTGACCCATTTCACGCGCCACCGGGTGCTCTCGCTCCTGGTGCCGGACGTGCGCGCGGCCCTGACGGGCGGGTACATCGTGCCGGAGAGCGTGCGCGCCAACGCGGAACTGCTGGCCGAATACGAGGCCGCCTTCCGCGATACGCGCGAGGAATGCCGCCGCCTGCTCGCCGCCGGCATGGAGAGCGCCAGCGCCATGTATTTCGTTCTGGCGGGCATGACGGTGCCGCTGAAGATGCGCCTGAACGCCCGGGAGCTGGGCCATTTCCTGCGCCTGCGCACTTGCGAACGCGCCCAGTGGGAGATCCGCGCCCTGGCGCGCTCCATGCTCCTCCAGCTGCGCGAGAGCGCGCCGGAGGTCTTCTCCGCGTTCGGGCCGAGCTGCAAGGTGCTGGGCTATTGCCCGGAGGGGCGGCTCTCCTGCGGGCATCCGCCCAAGATCTGAAAAGGGGAAACGACCATGAAAAAACCTGTGATCGGCGTGACGACCTCCTTCGAGGACCGCGCGCATCTGGAAAACCAAACGGTGAACCCGCACTACATCGAGGGCGTGCGCAAGGCGGGCGGCGAGGACCGCGTGCTGGATTTCCTCACGCCCGCGGAGAAGCTGCCGGAAGTCGTCAGCGGGCTGGACGGGCTCCTGCTCATCGGCGGCGGGGACGTGGACCCCTCCTTCTACGGCGCGCAGCGCGAGCCGGAGTGCGGCGAGCCCTGCCTGGAAAAGGATAATTTCGAAATCGCCATCTTCCATGAGGCGCTCCGACAGGGCAAGCCCGTGCTGGGCATCTGCCGCGGCATCCAGGTGATCAACGTCGCCATGGGCGGCACCCTCGTGCAGGACGTGCCCAAGGAATACGGCGTTTTGCACCAGCAGACCAAGGGGCTCGTCTACTGGCACGACGTGCGCGTGGATCGGAACACGCGCCTCGGCGCGCTCATCGGCCGCGATGTTCTCATGACCAACAGCTACCACCACCAGTGCATCCGCGACCTTGCGCCCGGGCTCGTTCCCGTGGCCTGGTCGCGGGAGGGGTTCATCGAGGCCGTCGAGGGCGAGGGCGTCATCGCCACCCAGTGGCACCCGGAGCGCACCGTCGCGACAGACGCGGTCTCCCTGCGCTTCTTCGAGGATCTCGTGCGCATGGCCGCGAAGTAGGGCCCGCGCGCCCGGGAAGGATTGCCTCCCCGGCGCGTCCCCGCGAATAGGAGGCACACATGAAAAAGATCACCACGCTCCCGCATGAAAAAGTCCGCCTGACGGGCGGCTTCTGGCAGGCCAAGAGGGAACTGGGGCGGGAAGTCACCCTGCCCGCGATCCGCGACCGCTTCCTGGAGACGGGCCGGTTCGCCTCGCTGGATTTCAACCATCCCGATCCGCACATCTTCTGGGACAGCGACATCGCCAAGTGGATCGAGGCGGCGGCGTATCTCCTGGAAGACAGGCGCGACGCCGAAATCGAGGAATTCATCGACGGGTGCGTCCGCAAGATCGCCCTGCACCAGCGGCCGGACGGGTATTTCAACATCCACTTCGACACCAAGGAGCCCGCGGCGCGCTTCACGCGCTACACGGACCACGAGCTCTATGACCTGGGCCACCTCATCGAGGCGGCCGTGGCGTACAAACGCGCCACGGGCAAGCGGGAGCTCATGGATATCTGCGTCCGCTACGTGGATCTGGTGGACCGCGTCTTCCGCGTCGAGCATTCCGCCGCGTTCGATACCCCCGGCCACGAGGAGATTGAGCTGGCGCTGTACAAGCTCTACCAGGAAACGGGCGAGGAGCGCTTCCTCACCCTCATGCGCTATTTCATCGATACCCGCGGAACGTCCCCGCGCGATAAGACCTACGATGTCTTCGGCACCAACCGCTATTCCCAGGCCCATCTGCCCGTACGCGAGCAGACCACGGCCGAGGGCCACAGCGTGCGGGCGATGTATCTCTACTGCGGCATGGCGGACCTCGCCTGGGAGGACGGCGACGAGGAACTGCTGCGCGCCTGCGAGACGCTCTTTGACAACACGGTGAACCGCCGCATGTACGTCACCGGAGGCATCGGCTCCAGCCACGTCGGCGAGGCCTTCACCTTCGATTTCGACCTCATGAACCGCACCGCCTACGCCGAGACCTGCGCTTCCCTGGGCCTGGCTCTGTTCGCCAGGCGCCTTCTGCGCACGAAGCCGCGCGGGCTCTACGCCGATATCGCCGAGCTGGCCCTGTACAACGGCTCGCTCTCGGGCCTCAGCCTTTCCGGCGACAGCTTCTTCTACGAGAACCCCCTGGAGATCCAGCCCGCCGTGCTCGCCCACAACCGCGTCTACGCCAAGGCGCGCGACGAGATGCCCATCCCGGAGCGGGTGAAGGTCTTCTCCTGCAGCTGCTGCCCGCCCAACCTTCTGCGCGTGATCGGCTCGGTGGGGGATTTCGCCTTCGGCGAGGACGGGGAGACGCTCTACAGCCACCTGTTTATGGATTGCGAGGCCGAGACGCGGTTCGGCCGCGTCGCGGAGACGACGAAGTACCCCTTCGAGGGCAGCGTGGAATACCGCCTGCCGGACGGCGCGGAGCGCTTCACGCTGGCCGTGCGCCTGCCTGCCTGGGCCGAGGAGGGCTATACCCTCACCCTCAACGGAGGGCTTCTGGATATCTGTCCGGAGGACGGTTACCTCTACGTCACCCGCGCGTGGAAGGCGGAGGACGTCCTGCGCCTGGAGATGCCCTTCGCGGCGCGCCTGGTCGAGGCCAACCCCGCCGTGCACGAGGATTGCGGCCGCGTAGCGGTGATGCGCGGGCCCATCGTCTACTGCGCCGAGGAGGTCGACAACGGCCGCTTCGTCAAGGATATCGCCCTGGACCGCGAAGCCGCGTTCACTCCGGAATGGAGCGAGGAACTCGGCGCGCCGATCCTGCGCACCACCGGCACCCGGCGCGTCTGGCCGGCGGGCAACCCCCTCTACAGCGCCCGCAAGGCCCAGCGCGCCCATACCGAGATCGTGCTCATCCCCTACGCGTGCTTCGCCAACCGCGGCGTCAGCGAGATGACCGTGTGGCTGCTGGAGAAGTAGGGGAGCGGAAAAAACCAATATTCCGGGCTTCGGGATTCTTCTGACAGAGTCCGGAAGCCCGTCTCTTTTGCGGGAGCGGTCCTTCCGAGCCGACGGGCGGGGCGCTTCCCTTGACGCACAGGGAGAATTTGGGTACAATATGCTTGGAACAATATTGCTATACCCGCGCGCGTGAACGAGCGCGCGTCCAGATCGAACCGTTTCGGAGGACGAAAACTATGTTCTGCAGCAACTGCGGCAAGACGATCCCGGTGGGATCGACCACTTGCGTCCATTGCAAAATGGCGGTGGGCAGCGGCGAATTCTCGGCCGCCTCGTACATCGCCTCGCTGCCGGAGACGGCCGCGAGCTCCGCGGATGGAGAGGCGAAGACCAGCAGCACGCCGCGCTTCACCCGCACCACCTACACCACCATGGAGGACGACGGCGGCTCAGACGTCGTGCGGCGCACGACCTACCGGCCCGTGCTCGAGGAGGAGAGCGAGACCGCTCCCGAAGAGCCCGGAGAAGAGGAAGGTCCTGCGCCGAAAGACGGGGAAGAGCCCGCGCCTGAGGAGAAGGAGGAGGAAAAACAGGAGGAGCAGCCCCAGGCGCCCCTCGGCGATCCCTCCACCTTGCCTGAGAGCATGCTCGCCCAGCCCCTCAAGCCCGTGAAGCTGCCCGGCATCAGCGCCGCCACCCAGGAGCGCATGCGCCGCCTCGCGGAGCAGCAGGAGGAAGAAGCCCAGGCCCCGCGCCGCTCCAACCGGCCTCTGGTGCCCTCGCTCTTCTCCCGGAGCGCCCGCGGCGAAAAGACCCGCGTGCCCAAGCGGGAGGTCCTGCCCCACGATGAGGAGGAAGCGCCTGAAGAGACCGCTGCTCCGGCCGAGCCCGAAGAAGCTCCCGCCGAGGAGAGCGCCGTGAAGGAGCCCTCCTACTACGAGGAGGAGGAAGACGTCTTCGATACCAGCGATATCGAGGAGGAGTACGAGCCCGAGCGCCGCTCCCTCGCGTCCTTCTTCCGCACGCGCGGGGAGCGCCCGGCCCTGAGCCGCTCGGCGCGCATCGGCCGCACGGTGCTGCTCGCCGCGCTGGTGGTGGCCATCCTGATCGGCGGCTTTATCTGGCTCTCGCTGCGCACCGCGGCCAAGAGCCCAGTCACCGGCGTGACCGCTTCTCTCTTTGAGCGCGGCGTGGCGCTGATCGAATCCCATACGACCCAGCAGTACCGCGACCGCATCGTCTCCACCTACACGGACGATCCCACCGGCACCGCCGCCCTGGAAATGCAGCTCAAGGACCGCGAGGAGATCAACGCGCTCCTGCCCGGCACGCCCCTGGCCAATGATCAGGAGTTCGTCGACACGCTTCTCTCCATCCAGGATCAGATCGATACCGCCGTTACTCTGGACGCCCTCAACACCATCACCGGAGACGGCACCGAGCTGGGCGGTTCCTCCGCCGAGCGGTGGAGCGCGATCCGCAACGCCGTGACGCGCCTCAAGAGCGCCAGCTCCGCCACGGATTTCGCCGCCATCGCCCAGGGCGCCGTGCTCAACGTGACGCCTACGCCCGCCCCAACGCCCACTCCCTCGCCCTATACCACCCTCACCAAGGGCATGAACGATAACGAGGAAGTGCGCCTCATGCAGAACCGCCTCTACGAGCTGGGCTGGTTCAATGACGTGCGCGACGGCGACTTCGGCGCGGTCACCCAGACCGCCATCAAGGCGTTCCAGCAGGCGTCCGGATTGTCTGTGACCGGCATCGCCGATCCGGAGACCCTCGCCGCGATCTACGCCGAGGACGCCATCCGCACTGGAAACCGCGTCACCCCGCCGCCGACTGAGGCGCCTGAGGGCGGCGCCGCGCAGGAGCAGCCGGCCGATACGACCGCGCCCGCCAGCCCGGCCAGCCCCAATCATTAAGGAATGATACTGCGATACCATACGGACGCCCTTTTCGGGCGTCCGTATGGTATCATAGCGAATGGAGAACGGCTGCGCGGCGCCGCATTCGGC
>CACZOT010000066.1 GCA_902782795.1 uncultured Eubacteriales bacterium
ACCCGGACGTGTTCAACATCCTGCTGCAGATCCTGGAGGACGGCCGGCTGACCGACGGCCAGGGCCGCGTGGTGGATTTCAAGAACACCGTCATCGTCATGACCAGCAACGCCGGCGCCAGCCTCATCAAGCGCCAGCGCTCCATGGGCTTCGGGTCCGGAGGGGACGAGGCCGAGCGCAGCTACGAGGCCATGAAGGATTCCATCATGGACGAGGTGCGCCGCGCCTTCCGGCCGGAGTTCCTCAACCGCGTGGACGAGATCATCGTCTTCCATTCCCTCGAGCAGCCGGATATCGAACGCATCGCCGAGCTCATGCTCAAGGCCGTGGCCAAGCGCCTGGCCGAGCGTGATTTCCACCTCGAGTACGACGAGGACGCAGTGCGCTTCCTCGCCGAGGCGGGCTATGACCTCAAGTACGGCGCCAGGCCGCTGCGGCGCGCCATCCAGCGCATGGTGGAGGACGCGCTCAGCGAGGAGATCCTTGCCGGGTCGATCCGCCTGGGCGGCACGGTGCGCATGAGCGTGGATCAGGAAAAACACGCCCTTTCCTTCACCCAGAAGGAAGAGGACCCCGTCCCTGCGCTGGAAAACGGCCAGGAAGGGTCTTGACCTGCCCGGTAAAATCGCAGATAATTGGATATGGCGAAGGCGGAGCCACCCGCGCCAGCGGCGCGGGTGGCTCCGTTCCGGCGCGCGGCGCGAAACCGAAGCGCCGCGCGCCGGTTCCTGGAGAAACCGAGGAAAGGGATGGGGCACCTATGGAACTCAAGGGGAAGAAGATCGTCTTTCTGGGGGACAGCATCACCGAAGGCGCCGGCGTGGCGGATATCGCCGCCAACCGTTTCGACAATCGCATCGCCGCGAAATACGGCGCGACGGCGGTGAACTATGGCATCGGAGGAACGCGCATCGCCCACCAGCATAAGGCCAGCGACGTGCCGCGCTACGATCTGTGCTTCTGCGGCCGCGCCTATGATCTCGACAAGGACGCGGACGCGATCGTTGTCTTCGGCGGCACGAACGATTACGGCCATGGCGACGCCGATTTCGGCTCCTTCGCGGACCGCACCCCCGCGACCTTCTGCGGCGCGGTGCGCTTCCTGGCCGCATTCCTCCGGGAGAATTACCCCAAAGCGAAGGTCGTCTTCCTTACGCCCTCCCGCCGCGAGGGCGACGAGCGGCCTGATCCCGATCCGCGCGGCCAGGGCGCGGACAAGCGCGCTCTCATCGAGTATGTGGACGCGATCGCGCGCATCGCCGGGGAAGAGGGCTGCGAGGTGCTGGACGTCTACCGCCGCCTCGGCGTGAATCCGAACGATCCCGCTGAACGCGCGCGCTTCACCGCCGACGGCCTGCACCTCAACGACGCGGGCCACGGAAAGCTCGCCGGGCTCGTGGGGGAATTCCTGGAGACCCTGTAAGCCCTCCCCATCGAAAAGAGAATACGGAAACGGCCCCGCGCTTCCCGGAAAACGGGAGCGCGGGGCCGTTTTGCGCATTCGAAGGGCGGGGCTAGATCTCCACCGTCGGCCGGGCGTTGGCGACGTTCATGCGCACGTCCTTGCGGCGCATGTGCACGTTCAGGACGATGCCGATGCCGACCCAGTTCGTCAGCATGTTCGTGCCTCCGTAGCTGACGAAGGGCAGGGGGATGCCCGTAACGGGCATCAGGCCGATCACCATGCAGATATTCTCAAACACGTGGAACAGCAGCATGGCCATGATGCCGATGGTGAGGTAGGTCCCGAAGGAATCGCCCGCCTGGGAGGACAGGGCCGTGAGGCGCACCATCAGCAGGAAGTACGCCAGCACCAGCGCGCCCGCGCCGACGAAACCGAAGGTCTCCGCGACGATGGCGAAGATGAAATCCGTATGGTCGTCGGGGATGTAGTTGAGCAGGGCGAAGGAGCCCTCCCTGAACATGCCCTTGCCCCAGAGCCCCGCCGAGCCGATGGCAATCTTGGCGTTGGTGATCTGGCGGGCGGTGTCCGGGTCGGAATCCGGGTCCAGGAAGACGAGGATGCGCTTGAGGCGGAAGCTGACTTCCTCGGCGTTGGTCAGGTAGTACCAGAGCGGGATGAAGACGATGACCGCCGTGATCGCCATACCGAAGATGAGCTTGTAGCTCGTGCCGGATGTGAAGAGCATGACGGCGAAAATGGCTACGTACACGAGGGCTGTGCCGAAATCCGGCTGCGCTGCGATGAGGAGCAGAGGCAGGCCCACGTAGGCCAGAACAGGCATGAGCTCCGAGAAGGTCTCGATGGGCTTTTTGCGGTTGGAGAACCACTTGGCCAGGGAGATGATGATGGCCAGCTTGGCAATCTCGGAGGGCTGGAAGGTGCGCTCGCCGCCGGATCCCCAGCGGAACCAGCCGGCCATACCGCCGCGGCCGCGCTCCATGGCCAGCACCACCAGGAGCAAACCGACGTGCAGCCAGTAGATAAGGTTCGAGAAGTTGGAGAGTAACTCTTAGCTGAAATAGAGCGTCGCCGAGAGGGCGAGCAGCCCGATGATCAGCCAGAGCAGCTGCAGCCGCGCGTAGTTGAGCGGCTGGGTGGAGAGGACCTCCATCACGCTCGTGGCGGGCGTATCGGTCGGCACGCCGGTGGCGGCGAAGATGCACACCACGCCGAAGAGGGAAATGCCCACCACGAGCAGGAGCAGCAGCCAGTCCAGCCGCCGCACCAGCAGCGGATCGAAGCGGTTGCGGCGCACGAAAGTCTGGAGCCTGGCGATGTTGCGCGCGAAGGTGCGCCGGGCGGGTTTGCGGGCGTCTGTCATGGCGTTTGGATCCTTTCCGCCGCGTCAGTAGGCGAGCGTATTGTCGTTGGCGAAGGTGACGTCCTCGATCTGCTTGAGGGAATCGAGGTAATACTTGATGACGGTCTTGGCGCAGGTGGCGGCGTGCGAGCCGGCGTATCCGTTCTGGATGTAGACCACGACGACGATCTTCGGGTCTTCGGCCGGGGCGTAGGTGACGAGCCAGGCGTTGTTCTCCACGTCCAGGTCCGTCCTTTCAGCGGTACCGGTCTTGGCGGCGACGGAGTAGGGGAAATTCAGGAACTGGCTGGAAGCCGTACCGTCTTCGGAAGCGTCCGCCACGGCCTCCATTCCGGCCTGGATGGCGGCGAGGTAATCCTGCGCTCCGACGATCTGGTTGGCGACGACGGGCTCCTTGTCTAGGACGATGGCGCCGTTGGCGGAGACGATCTTGTCCACCAGCTGCAGATCGTACACCGTGCCGCCGTTGGCGACCGCGGCGACGTAGCGCGCCACGGACACGGGCGTCACCTGGGTGATGGACTGGCCGATGGCCGCCATGATGGTCTCGTTGGCGGTCCAGCGCAGATCCTGGATATAATAGTAGAATTCGTTGGCCAGGAAGTTGTGGGAGATGTACTCGCTGGGCAGGTTCATCTGGTCCAGGAGGATGTTGCGGATCTCGCGCGGCCAGTCGGCCTTGTCGATGTTGGTGTCTCCCGCGATATCCATGATGGCCTTGGAGACGCGGGCGAGGCGCTCTTCGTCGTACTGGATGCCGCGGTCCTGGCCGATGGAGCGCAGCTTGCGGAGAATGGTGTAGTAGGCGAAGATCGGCTTGGAGGTGTACTGCCCCTCGATGGAGCGGGCGGGATCGTAGAGCTTTTCCTGGCTGCCCACGAAGGGGACGGTCTCGGAGTTGAGCTCGATGCCGGTGCGGGTGGTCAGGCCCAGCTGCGCCGCCCATTTGTTGATGTTGGCGATACCGAGCCGGTAGCCGATGGTGTAGAAGAAGTAGTTGCAGCTGTTCTTCAGCCCTTCGACGACGGTCTGGTTGGCGTGCTTGTAGCGGTTCTGCTCCGTGATCCAGCACTTCGGGGGCTTGGATTCGTTCGTGAGGGTGAAGAAGCCCTCGTCCGTGATGGTCTCCTCTAGGGTGAGCTTGCCCTCCATGAGCGCGCCGAGCGCCGTGCACATCTTGAAAATGGAGCCGGGCGTGTCGCGGGCCGAGACGGCGCGGTTGTACAGGGGGTTGTTGGGGGCAGTGGCGATGTCGGTCCAATCGTCCGGATCGATAACGCCCGAGAACAGGGAGAGATCGAAATCCGGATAGGAGGCGATGGCGAGGACCTCGCCGGTGTTCGGGTCAATGGCGACCATGGCGCCCGTCTCGGCGAGCTGAATCTCCCTGTTCGCTTCAGCGTATTCGGCGAGGGTCTCGCGATTGTTGCGGATCCAGCGGTCGCTCATGAGGTCTTCCTGCTCTTCGCGAATGGCGGCGATCTGCGCCTCGAGCGCGGTTTCCATGACGCGCTGCAGGCCGATATCCAGGGTGAGGATGACGTCGTTTCCGTCGATGGGCTCGGTGTAGCTGAGCTCGCTGATGACCTTGCCGCGGCTGTTGATCTCGACCACGCGCTCGCCCTGGCGGTAGGAGATGGACGCGGTGAGCTGGTCTTCCATGCTGGCCTCGATGCCGGACATGCCGACCAGAGAATCCACGCCGTAGCCCTTGGCGACGTAATCCTCCAGGGTGGCCGAGCCGGAAATGCGGCTGATGTAGCCGATGGTGTGGCAGGCGGTCTTGCCCTGCGGGTAGACGCGCTCGTAGCTCTCGGTGATGGAGATGCCCTCCAGCTCCATGGAGCGCACTTCGATCTCGGAGACGGTCTCGAGGCTGACGTCGTAGGCAATGGTGACGGGCTTGGACAGGTAGGCGCTCATGCGCGAGGCCTGCCAGATGGCCAGGATCTTGATCTTGAATTCCTCGTCGAGTTCCTCGGGGATGGAATAGTTCGCGCAAAGCGTGTCAAAGAGCGTGTCGACGGTGTTCTTTTCCCCCGTGAGGTAGAAATTCTGCCGCCACTGGCTCTCGCGCTTTTCGCGCACGTAATCGCTGGTCCCGCCGGTATCGAACTGCCAGTTGCCATCCTCGTCGCGGGAGAGCCAAAACTCGGTGACGGTGGAGTTTCCGTTGGATTCGATGAGCTTGATGGTCTCGATGATGACCTGCGTGTAGGCGGCGCGGTCCGAGGCGCGGTTGCGGTCCGGATCGCGGTAGAATTGGACGTTGTAGCTCTCGCGGTCATAGGCGAGGGTGTTCATGTTGCGGTCGTAGATGGTGCCGCGCTTGCCCACGATCGTCTGGGTGCGGGTGGTCTTGGCGAGGGCGGCGTCGGCGTAGGTATCGGCGTTGACGAGCTGGAGATTGGCCAGCTGCGCGAACATCGCCGAAAAGACGATGATGAGCAGGAGGATGTAGATCAGATAGCGCTGGATGGTCGGCCGCATGGAGAGGTTCCCCCTTTCATGGCCGCGGAATCATTTGCGGACGCAGGTTTTTTGTTTGGACGGACGGGAGGGCGTTTTCGCTCCCCGTCAGCGGCGGTCATAGCGCGCCGCGCGCGGGCGCAGGGCGGCGTTGAAGAGAAGATACTCCAGCTGCACGAGCGCCGTGTTGAGAAGGACGCGCCAGCCCGCGTGGGCCAGCTGGGAAGCTGCGAAATCCGTCCCCGCGATGAGGCTGTAGATCAGCATCGAGCCTTCGAAGAGCACCAGGCACGCCGCCGCGGAGATGACGGTGAAGAGGATGGTGCGCCGCAGGGCATGGCTGGCGAGGCCGGAGGCCAGGCCGCCCAGGCCGTACAGAACGATCATCAGGCCCACGGGCGTGGAGACGGTGACGTCGATCAAAAACCCCGCGACGATGCCGAACAGCGCTCCGCGCGTGCGCCCGAGCACAAGGCCCATGGCGACGGTGGACGTGAAAGCGAAAAAGGGGAAGAGCCAATGGAGCGGCGTCGCGGGCACCACGGCGGTGTCCAGCAGCACGGCGACCAAGAGCGCCAAGGCGGGAAAGATCCTGCGGAACATGGCCTTGCGCCTCCTTGCCTACTGCTGGACGCCCTCGGCCCAGGTCTGCTCCATATCCTGCATGTCAGCGGGATCGGCGGGCGCGGTGGGCGCGATGGTCGGATAGTACCAGATATCGTCGTCGCCCTCGGGCACGGTGGTCGGCTCGGGCGAGGCGGTGGGCAGCGAGAGCTCGGTGGGCTCCTTGGTGGGCCGTGGCGTAGGCGTGGGCAGGGAGGGCAGGGTCTCGTCCGTATCGGTCTCGTTCTGGACGCGCAGCACGAGGACTTCCTCAATATGCGCGAAGTCCGCGTGCGGCGTGACGACGACGTAGCTCTCCGCGGCGTCCTTGGCGCGGCTGACAGCCGAGACCTGGCCGACGGGGATGCCCTTGGGGTAGATCATATCCACGCCGGAGGTGATGACCGTGTCTCCCACGGCGGCGTCGCTGGAGGCGGGGAGGTAATAGACGTAGCAGGAGGCCGTGTCGTTGGCCGTGGTGGTGACGCCGCGCAGAACGCCGTTGTCTCGCGTGCGCTGGATCAGGCAGGAGACGGCGCTGCGGCTGTCGATCACGGAGAGGACCTTCGCCCAGTTGTAGCCCACTTCATAGACGCGGCCCACGAGCCCGTCGCCCGTGACCACGGCCATGTTCACCGCCACTCCGCTGGACGTGCCCGCGTTGATGGAGAAGGAATCGAACCAGGGACCCGGCGCCCGCGCGATGACCTTCGCGTAGAGCGGGTCCAGGGAATCATAGCGGTCGTAAGCGCCCAGGAGCGAGCGCAGGCGCTTGTTCTCCTCTTCCTCCTCCTCGAGCGAGGCGATCTCGAGCTTGAGCGAATCGTTGTCACGGCGCAGCGCGGCGTATTCCTCGCTCAGCTCCTGGTAATTGCGCCTGTGCTCGATGAGATTGACCGCCCAGTTGGTGGCGTTGGTGAACGCCCGCTGGATGGGGGAGAAGACCGTGCCCGCGGCGTTCTCCGCGACGGACGTCTGCCCGCCGGGCCGCGAGATCAGAAAGATGACCAGAACGAGCGCCAGAACGGCGACGGCCACGGCCAGCACTGTGCGGCTGACCTTGCCGCCGCGGCCGCGTCCGCTGCCGCGCACGGGGCGGCGCTTCGAATTCGCCTTAGCCAATGAAAGAACAACTCCTCACGCAGCCGCCCGGGGCGGCGCATATCGCTTTGATCATTCCACGGCGCAGCCCGCTGCGACGCACTCGCGCAGCAGGCTCTCGTCGCAGCCGATGACGCCCAGGCCGGAGGCCACGTCGTCCTGGGGAGCCTGGGTAAGCTTGACCTCGAGGCCCGTGCGCTCGGCGATGGCGTCTTTGAGGCCAGAGAGCAGGCTGCCTCCGCCCGTCAGGCGGATGCCGGTCTTCTGGATATCGCCCGCGAACTCGGCGGGCAGGTGGAGCAGCACGTCCTGCACGGCGCTGACCAGGCAGTCCACGCTGTAGCCGAGCGCCTCGGCGATCTCCCGCGCCGTGACGGAGATCTCTGTCGGACGGCCGGTCTTGAGATCGCGCCCGCGCACGACGGTCGTATCGCCCGGCGATCCCTCCGGCGGGAGGACGGCGCTGCCCACGGTGCGCTTCACGTCCTCGGCGGTGCGGTCGCCCACCGAAACGCCGCGCTTGGCCCGCAGGTAGCGGATGATGTCCTCGTCGAAGCCCATGCCGGCGGAGCGCACCGTGCGCGAGGCCGCCACGCCGCCCAGGCAGAGCACGGCGATCTCCGCCGTGCCGCCGCCGATATCGCAGATCAGCTGGGCGCTGGGGCCGGAAACGTCCATGCCCGCGCCGATGGCCGCCGCCACGGAGGAATTCACCGCCGTGACGCGCTTGGCGCCGGTCAGCCTCGCCGCGGAGAGGAGCGCCGCGTGCTCAACATGGGTCAGGCCCGTGGACGCCGAAACGAGCAGCCGTCCCTTCTCCATGGGCTTTTTGCGGCCCGCGGCCTTCTCGGCCATGGCCAGGAGCATGAGGGCCGCCAGGTCGATATCCGTGACGGCGCCGACGCGCACGGGCGGCATGCCGACCAGATCTTCCGGCGCGCGGTCGGCGAGACGGTTGGCGTCCTCGCCGAGGGCCGCCACCTGGCGCATGTCCTCGCGGGAGACGAGCATCATCGTCGGCTCGCGCAGGCACACGCCCATGCCGTCCACGTAGACGGCCGTGGCGGCGCTGCCCATATCGATGCCGATCACATCCTGTGTAAAAAGAGCCATAGGGTACCTCCTGTATAGGGGAATGGCGCGTCAGGCGCGCGCGAATTCGTCGAGCATCTCGCGGAGCATCTCCGTGGGCAGGCCGACGATATTGTCGTAGGAGCCCTCCCAACCGGAGATCAGCTTGCCACCCAGGCCCTGGATGGCGTAAGCGCCGGCCTTGCCGTGGGGCTCGCCGGTACGGATATAGGCGTCGATCTCCCCGTCGGTCAGATCGCGCATGGTGATATCGGAAGAGGCCACGCGCACGTCCCGCCGCCCGGTAGCCGCGTCCAGGAGGCACACGCCGGTGTGGACCTGGTGCGTCTTGCCGGAAAGGGCGCGCAGCATGCGGCGGGCGTCCTCGTCGTCCGCGGGCTTGCCGAGGGATTCTTCTCCCAGGGCCACCAGCGTGTCCGCGCCGATGACCAGCCCCTCGCTCAGCGTGTCCGCCACGGCCTGGGCCTTGCGCTCGGCGAGGACGCGCACGCGCTCCTGGGGAAGGCCGGAGACGGTCTCGTCCGTATCCAGGGCCAGGATGGTGAAGGGCACGCCCATGCGGCGCAAAAGCTCATGCCGGCGCGGCGAGGCGGAGGCGAGGATGATCCGGGGCAGCTGTTCCATACGTCTGGTTCCTTCTTCGCGAAATTATTCAACATATTATATCACAGATCCTCCGCGAGGGAAACCGTGCCGGACGGCAATGCATGGAAAATTAGCAAAGAAGCCGTATTTCCCCTCCGCGGGACGCATCTTTGCCACGTCCCCTTAAGCGAATTTAACAAAATGGTCAAATTGCGCAGCTTCCCGCCTTCGTGGTTGCGTGTTCCGCCGTCGACAAACAGCATGGAAATCTGGTATCATACGCTTGAGGGGGGATCGGATCTCTCCGCCCGCGAGGCGTCGATCCCCTCCGCGAACCATCCTCACCCCCGGTCACAACAGGAAATGGAGGCAAAAAAGATGGGCATTCGTCTGGGCATCATCGGCTTTGGCTACATGGGTCACTGGCATCTGCGCAACGCGCCCCGCGTCGACGACGTAAAGGTCGTCGCGGCCTACGATATCGACAAGACCAAGGTGGAAGAGGCCCGCTCCATCGGCCTGCGCGGCTACGACACGCTGGAAGAGTTCCTCGCCGATCCGGAGATCAACCTCGTCCTCGTCGCCACGCCCAACGACGTGCACTGCCCTCTGGCCTGCGCCGCCATGGACGCGGGCAAGAACGTCATCTGCGAAAAGCCTGTGGCAATGTCGCTTGCCGAGGTCGATCGGATGATCGCCGCCTCCGAGCGCAACCACGTCCTCTTCACCGTGCACCAGAACCGCCGCTGGGACAAGGATTACCGTATCATGCGCGAAGTCGTCGAATCCGGCGAGCTGGGCAAGGTGTATTCGATCCAGTCCCGCCTGCACGGCGCGCGCGGAGCGATGTTCGGCTGGCGCGCCGAACCCGAACACGGCGGCGGCATGATCTACGATTGGGGCGTGCATTTCATCGACCAGCTCATGTGGATGCTGGGCTACGATTCCGTGAAATCCGTCTTCTGCAAGACGGTGAAGGTGAAGACGCCCGACGTCGAGGATTATTTCTACCTGGTGATGGATCTCAAAAATGGCTGCCATGTGCAGATGGAAGTGGGCACGTGGGTGCTCAAGCCCATGCCGCGCTGGATGGTCCTGGGCGACCAGGGCACGCTCTACATCAACGATTTCACCCGGAGCGGCGGCATCATCTCCGTGGACGAGACCGTCGAGCCCGAGGAGATCGTGGTCATGACGACCTCCGGCCCCACGCGCACCTTCGCGCCGCGCGGCAAGAAGGAGATCATCGAAAAGGAGCTGCCGGACACCCCGGCCGAGCTCACCGAGTACTACGAGAACCTGCGCGACGCCATCGACGGCAAGGCGGAGCTGATCGTGAAGCCCTTCCAGGTGCGGCGCGTGTTCGAGATCCTCGAGGCGATGTTCGAATCCGCCAAAACCGGCGAGCAGATCAAAATGTAAGCAGACCCCGGCCGGCCGGCGCTTCCCACCGAGGCGCCGGCCGATTTATCCCTTGACTTCCCGGGAGGGGCAGGGTATAATACTGTGCAAATGGGCTGCGACGAAGAAGAGTACCCGCCCATGCAGGCCAAAGAGAGCGGCGACATGGCTGAAAGCGCCGCGCCGGGCAAAGCGGGGAACGACGCCTTCCGAGCCTCCGCCGCAGGGCGGCGCCTTCCCGGCGTTATCGGGAATCAGAGTAAACAAGCAGGGTGGCACCGCGAAGCAGCTCTTCGCCCCTACAGAGGTGGGCGAAGGGCTTTTTTATCGGTTCGTCCCAAAAGCTGCGAAAACCCGGAGGTGCGAAAACCATGATGCTGACCCAGGCCCCCAAGGGCACCCAGGACGTTTTGCCGCGCGACAGCTGGCGCTGGCAGAAGATCGAAAACACCATGCGCGAGGTCTGCTCCCGCGCGGGCTTTAGCGAGGTGCGCACGCCCGTCTTCGAGCATACCGAGCTCTTCCAGCGCGGCGTGGGCGATACCACAGACGTCGTCCAGAAGGAGATGTACACCTTCGACGACAAGGGCGGACGCTCCATCACCCTCAAGCCCGAGGGGACGGCGGGCGCGGCGCGCGCCTTCCTGGAGGCCAAGCTCTTCGCCGAGCCGCTGCCCTGCAAGATGTATTATATCTCCTGCCCAGTGTTCCGCTATGAAAAGCCCCAGAGCGGCCGCTTGCGCGAGCATCACCAGCTGGGCGTGGAGGTCTTCGGAGCCCAGGACGCCACCTGCGACGCCGAGGTCATCTCCATCGCCAGGGAGGTCCTGGAAAAATCCGGCATCGCCGGCCTTTCCCTGGAGATCAACTCCATCGGCTGTCCCA
>CACZOT010000067.1 GCA_902782795.1 uncultured Eubacteriales bacterium
AGGTGTATCGAAGTGGTCATAACGGCCCTGACTCGAAATCAGGTGACGGGCAACCGTCCGTGGGTTCGAATCCCACCGCCTCCGCCAAAGAAAAATCGACGTGCCGCGCACGTCGATTTTTCTTTATTCCCTTTCAAGCACGGGCTCACTGCCAGCTCTTCCAGACCTCCGGCGCGTAGCCGACGGTCGCCTGGCGGCCGTTGCGGACGATGGGCTGGCGCAGGACGCCCTGGTTTTCCAGGATCTTCTCCAGGCGCTGCTCCGGTGCGATATAGCGCACCAGGGCCAGGAGGTCCTCGTCGCGGCAGTCTTGGTCGATCAGGGCGTCCAGGCCGCCGGCCGCCTGGGCCACGGACTGGAGCTCGCCCTTGCTCATGCCTTTCTCCTTGAGATCGATGAACTGCGCGCGGATGCCGCGCTCCTTGAAGAAGCGCTCGGCCTTGCGGGTATCGGGGTTCTTTTTCGTGCCGAAGATCTGAATGTTCATGTTGTGCTCCTCCTCAGCGCAGAATCTCGCGGATCGCCTGCCCGCGGGCCTGGGGCAGATCGACGCCCAGGGCCGCGGCGAAGGTGGGCGCCTCGTCGAGGATGCTGGCCGTCTCGACCGTCGCGCCCTTGCGGAAGGCCTGGCCGCAGACGAGCATGGGCGGCTGCGGCCCGCGCTCAGGCATGTGGCCGTGGCTGGAATGGTGCAATCCGCTCTCCGCGCCCGGGTTGACGCGCGCGAGGGGGCCGGTCCAATCGGAGCGGAAGGCGGTGGTGCCATCCCCTTCGAGGACGAAGCGGAACGGGCCCTCCAGGCCGTAGCGAGCCTTGGCCTCGGCGGCAGTGAGCACCTCGCCGACGCCGTACACGCCCGCGCGGCGCATCTCCTCCAGCAGGGCGCGGACCTCGCCCTCGCGGGCGGGGTCGCGCACGGCGATCTGCGCCGAGAGCCCGCTGGCGAAGCAGTAGGCGTCCCAAGCCGCGAGGGAGCCGTCCTCCGCCACGCGCAGGAGGCCCCTTTCGGCGAAGAACACGTTCGGCGCGAGCGTGCGCGTGTATTCGAGGTGGCCGTGGTCGCTGACGATAGCGAAGTTGGTGTCCTGGAGGATGCCCGCCTCTCGCGCGGCGTCCATCAGCATGCCGATCCAGCCGTCCGTCAGGCGCAGCGCCTCGTCCACATCCGGCGAGAAGAGACCGGTGCGGTGCCGGGCGTGGTCGACCATGCCGGGGTGCGCCAGCAGGAGACTGGGCTTGTGCCTGCGGATGATCTCGGCCGCGCACTCCATGGAAAAGACCTCGTAGGCGGGGTGGCGCTCGCTCTTGTCCAGGAGGCCCAGGCGTGGCCGGACGATCTCCTCGAAGATGGCGGGCGAGCACACGCGCCCGTAGAGCTTGTCAAGATCCGGCTCGGCGTCCGTCTCCGCGTCCATGACCTCGGGCACGAGGTAGTCGATCACGTCGAACCCGCCGGCGGTGAGCGGCCAGCGGCAGGCGCAGGTCGTCAGGCCCGCGCGGTGAGCCGCGTGCAGGATGGTATCGCAGCGCAGCTGGTCCAGCCGGTTGAACCACGGCGCGTCCAGCACGCCCGGCAGGTATTCCTGGTTGTTGGCCACGCCGGTCTCCCCGGCCGGGCAGCCGGAGATCAGCGAAGCATGCACGGGATGGGTCAGGCTGGGGTAGATCGTCTTCACCCTCTTCACCAGCGAGCCCTCCGCCATCAGCCGACCCACGTTCGGCTCCCGCGCGAGCAACGCCAGGTCTTCAAACACCATCGCGTCCACGCTGACTACGATCAGATGCGCCATATCGTTCCCCTCCCCTTTCGGGGAAAGTGTACCCCATGCGCGGCCCGCGCGTCAAGGGCGGAGGAAATTTCGCGCGCCGGCAGGAAAACGGGAAAGGCGCGGCGAATTGTTATAATTACGTCCTGAAAAATGATTCCAAAGGAGAGAATACCATGAAGAAGTACGTCTGCGGCCCCTGCGGTTATGTGTACGACCCCGAGGTCGGCGATCCGGACAGCGGCATCGCCCCCGGCACCGCCTTTGAGGATCTCCCGGAAGATTGGTGCTGCCCCGTCTGCGGCGTCGGCAAGGATATGTTCGAGCCCGAAGCGTAAGGCAAAGCAGGAAGCGCCGGCGGAAATAATTCCGCCGGCGCTTCGCTTTCCCCTTGCGGTCGGGAGAAACGGCGCTATAATAGATGCGGGCCGCTTTGGCCCGGAAAGGAACGATCCTGATATGCGAATCCGCATCCTCCAGGGCATCGAAGGCGCGAAGGCGGCCACGGGCGTGGCCGTGATCATCGACGTGTTCCGCGCCTTCACGGTGGAATCCATCCTCTTTCGCAACGGGGCGGCGCGGGTCGTCCCCATCGCCAGCCTGGAGGAAGCCTACGCCTGGAAGGAGCGCGATCCCTCGGCCGTGCTCGTCGGCGAGCGAGGCGGGGCTATCCAGCCCGGGTTCGATTTCGGCAATTCGCCCTCGCAGGTCGCGCCGGTGGATTTCACGGGGAAGACCGTCGTGCACACCACCAGCGCCGGCACGCAGGGGATCGCGGGCGCCGCTGGCGCGGACCGCATCCTCGCCGCGGCCCTGGTGAACGCGGGCGCGACGGCGCGCCGCATCCGTTCCCTCGGGGCCGAGGACGTCTCCCTCGTGTGCATGGGCCTGGCCGGGCTGGAAGAGACCGCCGAGGACACCCTCTGCGCCCGCGTCATCCGCGACCGCCTCGAGGGCCGAGCAGTGGACGTCTCCGACGAGATCGCCGATCTGGCCCGCACCTCCGGCGCGAAGTTCTTCGACCCCGCGCGGCAATCCGTCTTTCCCCGGGCGGATTTTGCCCTCTGCACCGCCCTGGACACGGTCGATTTCGCCCTGGAATACTCCGGCGGCGAGATGCGCCCCGCGCGCGCCTGAACCCCGGCTTGAAAGCAGCGCCCCGGGCGATCCCCGCTGTCTTCCCTGCCTCTGCCCGAGGATGGGTCAGCCCGGTTTTTTCAACAAATGGATACCATAAACATGGGCCCCGGCATCCTTTCGCAAGGATCCCGGGGCCCTTTTCTATCGAATGATTCCCTTGTTTGCGAGGTATCAAAATCCCCCATGCGGCCCCCCCAATCGGGGTACGGGGCAGGGCTTTGCCGCAGCGCCTCTCCCCTACTTCTTTCCCTCGATCGCCGTGATGCGCTGGCTGAGGGTGGGGTGGGAATACTCCAGCGCAACGAGCAGCGGCTCCGACGCGAGGTCCGCGAAATTGCTGCGCGCGAGGGTCTTGAGGGCGCTGACGAGCGCCCCGCCGTAGCCCTCCTTGACGGCCTGGGCGTCGGCACGGTACTCCGCGCGGCGGGAAACGGCGTTGGCGACCAAGCCGAACAGCGGCGCGACGAGGGCGAATTCCACGCTCATGATCAGAAGCACCGCGAAGCCGTAATTGACGCCCGCGAAGCCGAAGGGCGTGAAGAGCGCCTCGGTGCGCAGGGTCAGCCAGGCCAGAACGCCGAGCACGAGCATCTGGAAAAAGGTGAGCAGCTGCCGCTTGAGCGTGTCCTTATGGAGCCCGTGGCCCAGCTCATGGGCGAAGACGGCGCAGATCTCGTCGGTGGACATGGCGGCGACGAGCGTATCGTACAAAACGATGGTCTTCATGCGCCCGAAGCCCGTGAAATAGGCGTTGGTCTTGCTGGAGCGGCGCGAGGCGTCCATCACCTGGATGGCGCGCACATGGTAGCCGTTCTTCTCCAGGAGCGCGGAGAGCTTTTCCTTGAGCTCGCCGTCCTCGAGGGGCGTGAACTTGTTGAAGATGCGGCTGAAGAAGGGGTAGAGGAAGGTGAGGCCAAGCAGCAGCAGCGTCATCACCACGGCGAACGCGACGATGAGCCAATCTCCCAGGGCCCGGTGCAGGCCCATCAGCACCGAGCCGACCACCGTCATCGCCAGAAGGTTGATGACGAAATTCTTCACCTGGTCCAGCCAGAAGGTCTTCTTCGAGGAGCGGTTGAAGCCGTACTTTTCCTCGACTCCCATGGTGTCCGCCCACTCGAAGGGCGCCTGCGCCAGCGAGCCGATCGCCGAGAGCAGGAACACCGCGAACATCTGCCAGAAGGGCCCCTGCGGGAAATGCCCGGCGAAGGCGGCGTAGGCGTTCAGGGCGACGAGCAGGAAATCCACGAGGAAGCCCGCGCAAGCGCTCCAGATGCCCAGGCGGCATTTTTCGCCGTGGTAGGCGGGCCACTTGGCGTAGGTCTCGCGGTCATAGACGTCCGCGACATTGGCGGGCACGGGATTCTTCGCCGAGCGCCACTGGAGATATTGGAGCCAGGCTCCGTACAGGAACACGACGGCCATCACGGCCAGAACGACGATCTTGATGGACATGCGCCATCCCTCCTTATTTGTACCAAGTATACGCCCTCGCGGTCCTCAGCGCAATACGTCCGCCTCGCCGAGGCCCAGGTAGCGCATCAGGGCCACCGCCTCCGGGCCGATGCGTTCGCCGGAGACGACGACGGGCACCGCCGGCGGGCAGGAGACCGTCGGGGCACCGCAGATCCTCCCCAGGGCCTGTTCAATGGGGACCCGCTCCCGCGGCGCGAAGAGCGCTTCCCGCGGCGTGAGGACCGCCTCTCCCCGGGCGATGGGCAGGTCGGGCGGGGCGTGGGGCGGGAGATCGTTTCGCCCCAGGGCGCGCACTGCGCGCTCGAGGTCCTCCGGGGCGTTCTCCGGCGTCGCCATCAGGACGAGATGGTCCCGGTCGGAATACTCCATCTCCACGCCGCCCGCGCGCAGCCTCCGGGCCATTTCCGGGCCGTCTCCGCGCAGGGTGAGGCGCAGCGCGTCGCTTTCCAGCACCTCCCAGCCCGCGTCCCGCAGCCTCGCGCGGATCTCCTCCAGGCGCGCCGCCGTCTCCCGCAGGCGCTCGGGATATCCCTCGGCGAGGTAGCGGTTGCAGGCGTCCAGGGAGGCCAGCGTCAGGTAGGAAGGGCTCGTGGAGCCGAACGCCGCCATGGCCCCTCGCGCCCTTTCCTCCCAGTGCACGGGAGCGGCCTTTCCCACGTGCAGATACGCCGCGCCCGTGAGCGCGGGCAAGGTCTTGTGGGCGGAATCGCAGGAGAGGGCCGCGCCCAGGTCGAGAGGGCTCTGGGGCGGCTGGCAAAAATGCAGGTACGCACCGTGGGCGTTGTCCACGAGAAGGGGCGTTTCCCATCGGCGGCAGACCGCGGCCAGGGCGGCGATATCCGCCCGCGCGCCGAGGTAATCCGGGCTGGTGACGTACACCGCGGCGGGCGTACCGGGCAGGCGCGAAAGGGCCTCCTCCAGCGCTGCGGGCGAGACCGGGCAGGAGCACAGAGATGCGCTCTTCTCCGGCCAGATCCATTCCACCCGCGCCCCGGCGAGAGCCGCCGCGTAGACGAAGGCCTTGTGGACGTTGCGCGCCGCCAGGATGAGCGGTTCCCGGCCGGGCGTCCGCTCCGTGACGGCCAGGAGGACCATGGCGCGGATGCACTGGCTCGAGCCCTCGATGGAATAGAAGGTCGCCCGGCTGCCGAAAAGCGCGGCGGCGTTCTCCTCGCTGCGGCGGATGATGCCCTCCGCCTCCCAGAGCGCGTCCGCGCCGGCGATCTCGGTGATATCCCAGGGCTCGCACCCCAGCAGGGGCCGCCCCTTGTGGCCGGGCATGTGCAGCCGCGCCACGCCGGAGGCGGCGTAGCGGCGCACGAAATCCACGATGGGCGTGTCCATTTCCTTCCACTTCCTTCCCTTGCGCGGCCGCGGAGATTGGGCTATACTGTTCACGCGGCCACGACCGCCCAAGGAGGGTTACCCAATGCGGATCCGTCGCGCGCGCGGGGAGGATCTCCCCCGCATCCTGGAAATCTACGCCCGCGCCCGGGCCTTCATGGCCGCGCACGGAAACCCGCTCCAGTGGGGGCCGACCTCGTGGCCTCCGGAGGAGCTCGTCCGCGAGGATCTCCGCACGGGCCGCG
This sequence comes from uncultured Eubacteriales bacterium, assembly GCA_902782795.1. GTDB lineage: Bacteria > Bacillota > Clostridia > Christensenellales > Aristaeellaceae > UBA1224. The sequence continues at coordinate 5,972 of CACZOT010000067.1, forward strand.
GCTACGTCTGCGAAGACGACGGCCGGGTCGCGGCGGCGTTCTTCTTCGATCAGGGCCCGGATATCGAGCCCACCTACCGCGCCATCGAGCAGGGCTCCTGGCTGGACGGGAGCCCTTACGGCGTGGTGCACCGCATCGCCACCTCCGCCTCGCGGCGGGGCGTCGGCGCGTTCTGCCTGGAGTGGGCTTTCGCCCAGTGCGGGCACATGCGCATCGATACCCACCCGGACAACGTCCCCATGCAGAATCTCCTGGCCAAGCTGGGCTTCGAGCGCAGGGGGATCATCCACGTGCAGGAAGACCCTTATCCCCGCTTCGCCTACGAAAAGACGCGCGGCGCCTAGAGGAGCAGCGCGGCGGAATCCGCGTCGCAGAAGAGCACGGCGTCCGGATGGCGGCGCATGACGGTCGCGGGCACATCCGCCGAAACGGGCCCGTTCCAGGTCGCGGCCACGGCTCGGGCCTTGCTGGCCGCGGGCACCGTGCAGACCAGATGCGCCGCGCGGGCCAGGGCGGGCACCGTCAGGGTGAGGGCGTGGGTCGGCACGCTGTCCAGGCTGGAGAAGCAGCCGTCGTGCACCTGCTGCATGCGGCACACTTCGTCCAGCTGCACCTCCTTGACCAGGAGCGGGTCCTCCAGATCGGCGACCCAGGGGTCGTTGAAGGCGATGTGACCGTTCTCGCCGATGCCGAGCATCACAAGATCGGCCGGGAACGCCTCGAGCAGCGCGGCGTAGCGCTCGCACTCGGCCCGGGCCGGAGCGTCGCCGCGCAGATAATGGACCGTTTTGAAGGGCACGCGGGAGAAGATGTGCTCGTCAAGATACCTCCCGAAGGTGGCCGGATGGCCCGCGGGCAGGCCCACGTATTCATCCATGTGAAAAGCGTTCACGCGGCCCCAATCGATGCCCTCCGCCGCGGCGAGGGCGGCGAGAGCCTCGTTCTGCGAGGGCGCGGCGGCGAAGATGACGTTCACCTCGTCCTTTTCCTCCAGCAGGGCGCGCAGTTTCCCGGCGGCGGCGGCCCCTGCGGCCGCGCCCATCTCGGCGCGCGTGGCGTACGCGCGCAGGCGCAGAGCGTCCTTTTGCCCTTCCAGAATGATGCCCATGCCATGTCTCCCCCTTTGTATTTCTGCGTTCAGTATAGCACGGCCCTGTTAAAAAGAGAGCCTCCGGCGCGCCGGAGGCTCTCTTTTACCGCGTCCTCAGCCCAGAGGACGCACGGAGGTGATCTCGTAGTACATCGGCTGGTATTCGCCGGGGGCGGTCGCGAGCAGTTCGGCCAGCAGCGCCTCGTCCGTGACGCGCTCCAGCGTCATGCGCGTGCCGGAGATGGCGTAGGGCGTATCGCTCGGGACCGCGGCGTACATGGCCACGATCTCGCTGCCGTTCTCGATGTTGACGAAGGTCTGGTTGCCTTCATCCAGGCCCAGCTGCAGGTAATACTTCTCGCCCGACTTGACGCAGCCGTAGACGAAGAAGCCCAGGTTCGGCGTGCCGTCCCCGTTCACGGAGGCGATGGCGAAGAAGCCAGAGTAGGAATTCAGCGCGTCGTACAGATCGTCGCCGGAGATGATGCCGTCGGCGAAATAATCCGTGACGGAGGCAGAGGTGACGGCGTCGGGCGCGGCGTCCGTATCGGCAAGGGCGGGAATGGCCGCCAGGCAAAGGACCAGGGCGAGCGTGAGCAGTTTCTTCATGAGGGAGATCCTCCTTTCCGCAATACCAAAGGGACCCCCGGAAGCGCTTCCCGCTCCCGAGTTAGATTTATCTTACCACGGTGTCTGTTAAGATACAAGACACGAACGCGGCCCGGGGCATACGCCCGGGCCGCGCCGCCGCGCCGGAGCCTGTTGGGCCTGCCGGCGCAGAATTCGCAGTTGTCGCGAGGGCGCAGATCTCGGCGGGGCTGCCGATCGCGCCGATGGAGGGAGCCTCGCTCTCCGCCGGCTGGTCAGCGGGCTTTTCCTTCTCAGCGGATGCCGGGGATGGTGATGCCGCTGCGCACGGCGCTGACCGCCAGCTCCGTACGCGAGGACATGCCCGTCTTGTTCATGAGGTTGGTGACGTGGTAGCGGATGGTGGTGACGCCCAGGCACATCTGCTCGGCGATCTCGCGGTCCGTATATCCTTCGGCGAGGCGGCGCAGTACCTCGAGCTCGCGCTCGGTGAATTCCGTGGAGAGGGCAAACCCCAGCCTGGTCACGGGCGGCCCGTCCGGCCAGACGCGCTCCCCGGCCATGGTGCGGTCCATGACCTCCAGCATTGGCGCGGCCTGCGCCTCCTTGTACCAGAAGGAATCCACGCCGATCTCCCTGGCGCGGCGCAAAAAGACCGCGTCCGGCATGGAGGTGACGATGATGATCTTTACCTTCGGGAAGGAGGCTTTGATGCGCGCGGCCGCCTCCAGGCCGGAGTAGCCGTCGTTCATCACCACGTCCATGAGGATGAGGTCCACCTCTTTTTTCGCGCACCAGGCGTAGGCGACCTTGGCCGTATCCAGCGACAGGGCGACCTCGTAGCGGTCGGACAGGGAAATGATGCGCTCGAAGAGCTGGCGCGGGACGGTCTGATCATCGACGATCATCACTTGGCAGGCCATAGGCGTCCTCCTTGGGCAGGTCCAATGTCAGGGAAAAGCGGGGCTCTGCCGCGACTTCCATACGGCCCCCGGCGCGCTCCACGAGCGATCGCAGGGATCGCAGGCCTCCCTTCTCGCGGATGGGCCCGTTCGGCGGCGCGCCGTCGTTGGCAAAGACGGCGGCGAGGCGGCCCGCTCTTTGCGAAACGGCGAGGCAGAGCGTCCCGCCGCCCGCGTGGCGCAGGATATTGGTGAAGCACTCGTGGATGGCCACGGCGAGGATATGCTTGGCGGGCTCCCACTGCGGGAGCTCCCCCTCGACGGCCACGTGCACGCCCAGGGTCTCCGCCGTCTCCAGCATGAGCTCGTACTCGTCGCGCGCTGCGGGCGAGAAGCCGCTCTTCAGGAAGGAGATGTTGAGCCGCAGCCGCTCCACGATGGCGCGGCGCTCCTCCTCCGTTCCGCCGCGGAACAGATAGGAGCGGATGGCGAGCAGATCGCTGCCCAGTTCGTCGTGGATCTTCACCTTCGCCTCGAGGATCTCCCGCTCGGTGGTCAGAGCGACGATCTCGCGGTTGTAGTCCGTGAGGCGGCGGTTCAGCGCCACCACCTTTTCCCGGGCCTCGCGCAGGGCCAGCGTCTTCGTATAGAACTCGGTCACGTCCGTCGCCGTGAGCATGACCGCCGCCCACTTTCCGCGGCGCGTCTCCTTGCGGGAGAACTGCCAGGCCGCGCCGTCCGGGAGTACCACCACGCTCTCCTCGCCCCGCACGGGGATCTGGCAGCCGGGGGCCACGTCTCCCGCGCGCAGCCGTTCCCAGAAGGCGGCTCCGTTGCGCAGCGCGGAGCCCGTGACGGCGCGGGCCAGCCGCTCCATGGCGCGGTTGATGAGGACGACGCGCCCGCCCTCCCGGTAAAAGCACAGGCCCGTTGGCAGGCCGTCCGCGGCTTCCTTGATGGAACCCGGGGTGATCTGCCTGCGCGCGTAGCGCAGATAATCCCGGAACAGGAGTCCCTCACCGCACGCCGCGATCAGCCACAGGACCGGCAGCCAAAAACTCCGCTCCAGAAACAGGGCCGAGGTGGCCATCTCCCCCTCGGAACGCCCGATGCCGGGCCAGGTGACTACGATCTGCGCCAGCAGATAGCTCGCCGCCAGCGCCAGCGCCACGAACACCAGGGCCCAGCGGCGCTTCTGGCGGATCATCAGGTCGATCAGCAGCACCGCGAAGACGAATTCCCCCAGGGCCAGGGCCGTCCAAAGGCAGGCCTGCCAGGGCGCTGTCAGCCACGCGCCGGTCATCTTCCATCGCCCCCTTCCTCCAGGGTGAGGACGACGAGGGTGTCCCGGTTGTCGGTGGATACGGCCAAATGCCGGGAGAACCCCTGCGGCGCGGCGGCGGGCTCCCGGGCGTCGTAGGCGATGGCGTCCGCCCGCAGGAGGACGCGCAGCGCGAGCCGCCCCTCCCCTGCGCGCACGGCGACGAGGATATCCCGAAGAGAATCCATGCAGCTCTCCACCAGGGCTTCGAACTGCTCGTAGGCGGCGATCACCATGCCGGCGGGGAAATCTCCCCCGCCCTGGGCGCTCCAGGCCGTCTGCGCGCCGCAGAGCCGCACCGACTCCAGAGATTCCGCCACGGCCGCCGTGAGCTCCTCCAGGGGCATGCGCCCCTGCGCCGCCAGGAGCTCCAGGTTGCTTCTCCGCTTCACGTACGCGCACAAAATCGCCAGCTGCCCGTCGATGGGGGCGTCCAGGCGCTCGGCGATGGCCCGCAGCTGCGGCTGAAGGATGCGGGAAATACTGTTGTAAAGGCGATCGCGCGTCTCCACCTCGGCGCGCTCCTGGCGGGTGCGCGTTTCCTCGGCCAGGTAGGCGTTGCGCGCCTCGATCTGCGCCGTGACCTCCTGGAGCCGCTCGTTGAGCGCCTGCATGCGGCCGACCTCCGCCGTCCAGCGGATGGCCCCGCCGCGGATGGGCCGCTCCAGGATCTGCGTGTCCCCGCTGGGCGGGAAGGGGTACTTCGTCCGCTCCGTCCGGTAGACCGGCTCGCCGCGCGCGTTCACGATCACCGCCTGCATATCCGCCATGGCGAAGAGCTTCTCGTAATCCATATTGGCGGGGATGAGGCCGATCTGGATGCACGCCTCCAGGAACCCGACGATGCCGAAGGAGTAGATCTCCCCAACCTGCCAGAGCTTGGCGCCACGGATCCTCGGGATCGCGTGGAGGGCGTCCGCGAGCAGCAGCAGCGCCATGCCCACCACCGGCACTGCGGGTAGCAACCAGAGCCGCGCGCCCACAGTGCCGCGGCAATTGCGCACGGTGAAAAACAGGGTCAGGAGCATCAGCGCGGCAAAATACGCGCAATAGAGATAATACAGCCAGCCGCGCACCTCGCGCCCGTCGTCCCACAGGACGCCGGACGGGAAGCGGAAGGCGAAAGAATGCAGATCGTTCGTGAGGAACCCCGCCGCGATCAGGACGGCCAGCGCCACGAGCAGCCAGCAGACGCGCGGCAGGGGCTCCTGCTCGGGCCGGCATTCGCAAAGGGGCATGAGAAAACACAAA
>CACZOT010000068.1 GCA_902782795.1 uncultured Eubacteriales bacterium
GGGCCACATCACGGTCTTCATCATCGCCCAGCGCATCTCCTCGGTCATGGACGCGGACAAGATCATCGTCATGGACAACGGCCGCATCGCCGATATCGGCACGCACGAGCAGCTCAAGGAGCGCTGCGAAGTCTACCGGGAGATCGTCATCTCCCAGCTGGGAAAGGAGGCGGCGTAAATGGACAAGCGCGAAAAGAACGCCCCCATGGAGCCCCAGACCGGCCGCAAGCACCGCTACAAGGCCGCCGCGGCCCCCATGCGCGGAGGGCGCGGCCCCGGCGCCGGGCGCTTCGGCGAAAAGCCCAAGCTCAAGGACAGCAAGGGGACCATCCTGCGCATGCTCGGCTATCTCAAGCATGTGAAGGTCGCCCTGATCATCGCCACCATCGCCCTGCTGCTCTCCACCGTCGCCTCGCTCATCTCCCCGAAGATCTCCGGCGATATCGTGGACGTGCTCGCCCGCGGTGTTTCCGCCATCCGCGAGTACGGAGAGATCCCCGCGGAGCTGCGCGGTCAGCTCGGCGCGGAACTCGTGCGCGGCATCCTCTGGATGCTGGGGCTGTACCTGGCCTCCGTCTGCTTCTCGCTGACGCAGTCCATGCTCCTGGTGCGCGTCTCCCAGAACACGGTGCGCGCCATGCGCCGCGAGCTCTTCGACAAGATCCAGACCCTGCCGCTGAGCTACTTTGACAAGCACCCCCGCGGCGAGATGATGAGCCGCCTCACCAACGATATCGACAACGTCTCCAACATGCTGGGCAACTCGCTCATGAGCATCATGTCCTCCATCATCACGCTGATCGTCTCCCTGAGCATGATGCTGTACCTGAGCCCGCTGCTCACCCTCGTGGCCTTCCTGGTCATCCCCTTCTCGATGTCCGTCGTGCGCCTGATCACCAGCCGCACCGGCAAGCTCTTCCGCGCACAGCAGGCGGCCCTCGGCGAGGTCAACGGCATCGTCGAGGAAACGGTCACCGGCTCCCGCGTGGTGAAGGTCTTCTCCCGCGAGCGGCTCGTCATCGCCGATTTCCGCGAGGCCAACGAGGAATACTGCGAGGCCGGCACCAAGGCGACCATCTTCTCCAGCTGCATCGGCCCGATCATGAACGTGTTCAACAACCTCTCCTTCGCGCTCATGGCCGGCATCGGCGGCTACCTGGTCGTGACCGGCCGCGTGGCCAGCGTGGGTATGATCCAGTCCTTCCTCCAGTATTCCCGCCAGTTCCAGCGCCCGCTCAACGATATGGCGGGTCAGGTGACGAACATCCAATCCGCCCTGGCCGGCGCGGAGCGCGTCTTCGAGATCCTGGACGCCGACCCCGAGCCCGCCGACGCCCCCGGCGCCGACCCGCTCGAGAGCCCCATGGGCCACGTGGAGTTCGACCATGTCACCTTCGGCTACACGCCCGAGCGCGCCATCCTCAAGGACGTCACCTTCGAGGCCAAGCCCGGCCAGACCATCGCGCTGGTCGGCCCCACCGGCGCGGGCAAGACGACCATCGTCTCCGTGCTGGAGCGCTTCTACGACCTGCAGGAGGGCCACATCCGCATCGACGGCAAGGATATCACCGATATCCAGCGCCAGAAGCTGCGCGACAGCCTGGGCATGGTGCTGCAGGACGTCTACCTCTTCGCCGGCACCATCCGCGAAAACCTCCTCTACGGCAATCTCGACGCCACCGAGGAGCAGATGATCGAGGCCGCGAAGATGGCCAACTGCCATTCCTTCATCACCCGCCTGCCCCAGGGCTACGATACCGAGCTCGCCGAGGACGGCGGCAACCTCAGCCAGGGCCAGCGGCAGCTGCTGTCCATCGCGCGCGCCATCCTCTCCGACCCGAAGGTGCTCATCCTCGACGAGGCGACCTCTTCTGTCGATACGCGCACGGAGGTGCACATCCAGTCCGCCATGCTGCGCCTGATGAAGGGCCGCACCAGCTTCGTCATCGCCCACCGCCTCTCCACCATCCGCAACGCGGATCTGATCCTTGTGATCGACGGCGGCGAGATCATCGAGCGCGGCTCCCACGAGGAGCTCATCGAGCAGAACGGCTTCTACGCCAACATGCTGCGCAGCCAGTACCGCGCCTCCATCAAGGCCAGCGCCTGACGCCGCAAAACAAGGGCCCCGGTATCCTTTCGCAGGATACCGGGGCCTGTTTTTTCGCGTGATGGATTCCTAAAGGACCAAACGGGGAAAACTCCGCGCCGGGCTTCAATCGCTCATCGCCCGCGTGAGCGCGGCGAGGTACTCCTCCTGCTCGCGGCGGAGCGCGTCCGCGAAGCGTGCGATCTCCCCCGCCTCCAGTTCCCGTGCGCCAAGGAAGCGCAGCTGCGCCGCAGCCCGTTCCGTCTTGAGGGCGATCTGCGTATAGCACGGCCCGACGCGCAGCAGCCGCAAGGCTTCTTCCGGGGCCAGGAACCCGCTGGTGAAGACGCCGAGGGTATCGTACACCGTATCGTTGGCGATGGGCCCGACGACCGCGTCCGCTCCCGCGGTGAGGTCTCCCCGGCCGGCGCGGTTGGAAAAGACGATCCGATACCACTCCTCGTCCCGCTCCAGGCGCAGGATGGCGAGACCCGTCTCGTCCAGTTCGTACGCGTTCACGTACACGCGCTCACCGCGCCGTTCCCGCGCCCACTTGCCCGCGAAGGCGTCCGTGTCCGCGCAGTAGAAGCCCTGCCCGAAGTCCGCGTTCCTGCGGCCGCGGCGCAGATCCGGCGCGGGGATAGGGGCGTATCCGGTGTGGTACAGGCGCATCAGGCTTCCTCCTTCCGGCAGACGAAGGTGCCGTACTCCTTGGGTATGCGCCAGACGCCGCCCTCCGCCTCGATCTTCCTTTGGAAGGCCTCGCGCGCCGCGTCGGCCGGGAAGCCCGCGCCGAGCATGCCTTCCAGGGAGAGCAGGTAATCCACCAGGGCCTGCGCGTCGTCCAGGAGGAAGCAATCCGGATAATCGCGCCGTTCGACCGCGGCGAAGAA